>CAYFSY010000092.1:0-7036 GCA_964345905.1 uncultured Paludibacteraceae bacterium
AACAGGGTGTGCGAATCGCGTTCGTACCACCGTATGATAGAGCCCTCCGAGACCTGCTCCAACACAGCATTGGGATTGGTCTTGCCGATAGTTGCCAAAAGCCAGCTACGCGAAATCACAGCGTGAGCTTTGAGAAATTCGAGTGGCGAGGTGGCGCTCATCTCTGATGAAATGACCGAGTAGATATACCTTTCGAGCTCTATTCGGTTTACGACCACCAATTTGCCCTCAGCGGGGACAATCTCTATGCCGCCCTCAAACCGCTGGTCTTGGCACTCCTGCCAGTGGAACTCCTTACCTATTACAACGGATTTTATAGTAAAAATAGCGCCTTCGGATTGGTCGAAGCTGATTTTGTCGAACTTTTTACCCAAAAATAGAACTCCGCCATCTGAATACTCCAGCTCCACCTCTCCCAAATGGTCTGACGCGGTCTGGGAACAAAAGAAAGAGCCGTGGAGCACCAGCTCCACACGCTCACTCTCTAAAACTCCTACTCTGATTATCATTTTTTACTCAAAAACACCTCTGCTATCATACAACGAGCCGAACCGCCTCCGTAGCGCTCTATTGTAGGGATTGCAGGAGATATGATTTTGTTGTAACTCTCTATCTGTGCTATCTGCTCTGGCTCGAGTGAGTTTCGCGCAGTCTCAGACATCACCAAAAACTTCTCTCCATCGGCATTGCTCAGTTGTAGCATATTGCCTGCAAAGCTGTGCATCTGGCTTTCGGTAATTTTTATAAGCTCTTTGCCACTCTCTATTATGGATTTTTCTACCATTGCACGCTCTGCTCGGTCGTCTATTGCGCTGAGGCAGACGATTACGTAGCGATCTGCCACACACATCATTACGTTTGTGTGGTAAATCGGCATCTGCATGCCATCTACATTGTGGAATGCTTTGAACACTATAGGCTGATAGTCCAATTCGCGACAGAATATCTCAAATAGATTTTTACTCGTTCTTGGCGAAAGGCAGGCATAGGCTACTCTACTATCGCGGTCGAACACCATCGAGCCAGTTCCCTCAAGAAATTCAGGTTTAGAGATTTTTTCGTAACCCGTTAGGTTAAGTTTCGCTTTTATCTCAAACCCCTCTCGGCTGAGCCTCTCCAAAATATCTGGACGACGCTCTGCACGGCGATTTTCGGCAAACATCGGATATAGCACCACTTTCCCACAAGAGTGGAACGAAATCCAGTTGTTTGGGAAAATACTATCTGGCGTGTGTGGCTCGAGGGTATCCTTCTCTACCATAACATTGACACCATTACTCCTAAGTTGCTCTACCATACCATTGAACTCAGCCAATGCCTGAGCCTGAATTTTAGCCTCTGGAGTCTCATCGTTTTGCTGGAAATAGTTATTTTTTGCAGTCTCTTCGTTGAATCCAAAAGCTACTGGCTCTATCATCAACACATTTGAAGCACACTTCATAATCTCTTCTTTTTTTTTAGTATAAAAACATTAACATACAACTTTGGCAAAGTTACTATTTTTTGGGAAATGTAGAAATTAATAAATGAAGTAATTAGAAATTTGCTACCTTTGCGGTCTGTTTTTTTATTTTGCAGATTATGAGGAAAGGCGTTGTAGATATCATCACACTTGGTTGTAGCAAAAACCTGATAGATTCAGAGAGGTTGCTCAAGCAGTTTGCGGAGGCTGGCTTTACCGCTCGGCACGAGCCGGAGAGGCTTGCGGGCGAGGTGGTTGTCATAAACACGTGTGGCTTTATCCAGAGTGCCAAAGAGGAGTCTATCAACACCATACTCGCTGCAATAGAACTAAAAAAGAGCAGGCGGATAGGAAAACTAATAGTGATGGGTTGCCTTTCGGAACGCTATATGGAGGAACTCAAAGCCGAACTGCCCGAAGTGGACAAATTCTACGGCAAGTTCAATTGGCGAGAGATTATCACAGACCTTGGCTATAGCTACAATCCGCTCTCAGAGAACCGCAGAGTGATTTCCACTCCGCCACACTCAGCTTACCTTAAAATATCTGAAGGGTGCAGCCGAAACTGTGCATACTGCGCTATCCCGATTATCACAGGCAAACACATCTCTCGCAAGCAAGATGATATCTTAGAGGAGGCTCGGATTTTGGTGGAAGGTGGCGTCAAAGAGATTAATCTCATAGCTCAGGATTTGACATTCTACGGGGTGGATATTTACAAAAAACAGACCATAGCGGAGTTGGTGGACAAGATGGCAGATATTGACGGCTTGGAGTGGCTTCGCCTGCACTACGCATACCCACACAAGTTTCCAAAAGATTTACTCGAAGTCATAGCAAAAAACCCAAACGTCTGTAACTACCTCGACATGGCTCTGCAACACATCTCCGACCCGATGCTAAAAGCAATGAGACGCTATATCACAAAGCAAGAGACCTACGACCTAATCGAGGAAATCAGAGCCAAGGTGCCAAATATACACCTCAGGACAACACTAATGGTTGGCTTTCCGGGTGAGACGGAGCAGGATTTCGAGGAACTGCTTGATTTTACCCGGTGGGCGCGTTTTGAGCGCATGGGAGCCTTTGCCTACTCGCACGAGGAGGGGACTTTTGCTGCCAAGAACTTCGAGGACAACGTGCCTTTCGAGGAGAAACATAGGCGTCTGGATGAGCTAATGAACCTACAAGAAGGCATCGCCGAGCAGGTATCAGCCTCGAAAGTGGGGCAAACCCTGAAGGTATTGATAGACAAGCGTGAGGGTGACTACTACATCGGACGAACAGAGTTTGACTCGCCTGAGGTGGATTGCGAAGTGCTGATTCCCGCAGGCGCCAAAAAAATAGAAATCGGCAATTTCTACCAAGTGAAAATTACCGATTCTATGTCATTCGACCTCTTTGGCGAAGTGGTTTAGGCGAGTCCTACAACCAACTCTTTTTCAGTTTCTATAAAATAGATTTTATCCTCGCGAGCAAGCCAACCGAGAGCAGCATAAACGTCCTTTTCGGTAAGTTTAGTGGCTTTTCTCAGTGCTTTTACGTCTAAAGCACCTACCAAAAGAGCATTCCATACAAGTCCTGCGTTTGTTCCGATTTTTTCTTTCATATCTTCTTAAAATATTTAGTGTTTATGCAAAAAATATCCCTATTTTTTTGTACCACAAAGGTAACATTTTTTCCTCAAATGGCAAAAAAATATTCTTGTTTTAGCAGAAAATTGCCTAACTTTGCGAATCAAAAAGAAGTAATAGATGCGTAAACTCTTAATCATCACACTATTAGCTATATTTGCACTGCCTGCACTTTCGCAGACAGAAGAGCAAAGCGTGGAGAAAATCATCGAGAACATCATCGAGTACCTCGAGGAGTCTGGCGAAGAGGAGTCTCTCGACGTGGAAGTGTTGTACGACGATCTTACACACTTTTCGCAAAACAAAATCAACCTAAACACCACTACAAAAGATGAGCTACAGAGGCTAATTTTTCTTTCAGACAACCAAATTGAGGGCATTCTATCATACGTCTATTACACTAAAGGGATGAAGAGCATCTACGAGCTGCAGCTGATAGACGAGCTCGACTATTTTACCATAAAATTCTTGCTACCATTTGTGCAGGTTGGCTCCTCAGAAAAGGCTTCTGACGGTTGGGACTTAAAGGAGGTTTTCCGCCGCACCAAGCATGAGTTTTTTGGCAGAACAGACGGCACATTGGAGCAGAAACGGGGCTATCGCGAAAAGGAGTACCTAGGTTCGCCCTTCTACGGGCAGTTTCGCTATAAATTCTCTGCAGGACAGAAAATTCAGGCGGGAGTATCAGCCGAGAAAGATGCCGGCGAGCAGTTCTGGGGTAAGCACAACAAGGGATTTGATTCATATACAGCCTATATCCAACTAGATAAGCTTTGGAAGTTTCAGCGAATAGTGCTTGGCGACTTCCGCGTTACCTTCGGACAGGGACTGCTTTTCAACGGTGCTTTTATGGCAGGAAAGTCAAGCTTTGTGATGAACGTAACGCCGTCGCAGGTAGGACTTACACGCAAGGCTTCTGCCGATGAGTTCAACTTCTTTAGAGGCGTGGGTGCTACGGCAAAGTTTGGCGGTTTCGAGGCGACTGCCTTCTACTCTTTCCGCCACTACGACGCACGAATAGATACCACAACAGGCGAATTCTCGTCACTCGACAAGACAGGACTATTCCGCCGAGAGAGCGACTGGGAGAAGCGCCGAACACTAAACATGCAGGTGCTGGGAGCAAACTTCAACTATCGCTATAAAAATCTCAGAGTTGGGGTTTCGCTATACCAAAATTGGCTATCGCGACCCATGGCAGAGAGCACGGAGCCATACAAGCTATACGACTTCAGAGGCAAATCACAAACTGCCGTCTCCATCGACTACTACTACAGACTTGGACGCTTTACGTTTTTTGGCGAAACTGCCGTAAATCAGGCTCTAGGAGTGGCAACACTAAATGGAGTAACCATTGCTCCGACATCAATCGTAAACCTTGCTCTGCTGCACCGCTACTTCAGCCCTAAATACGATCTGTTTTTCAATAAAGCGTTTGCAAAGTCATCAAGTACAAAGAACGAAAACGGAATATACCTCGCTGCCGAAATCAACCCGATAAAACGCTGGAAAATCTCGGCTTATGCTGATGTGTTCCAATTCCCGCACCTAAGATACAACGCTTCGCTACCCTCGCAAGGCTTCGACGGACTGCTAAAGATAGATTTTGCTCCAAACAGAAAAATCGACATGTACCTGCGCGGAAAGTATAGCGATAGCGAGCAAAACTATACAGACCCGCTACTACCTACAAGGCAGCTTGAGCATTACAAAAAAGCATCGCTCCGCTACAACCTAAACTACGACGTTGGAGGCTTCCGCTTCCGTAGTATCGTAGAGGGGAATTTTGCCAAAACTGCAGAGGAGCCTACCACTAAAGGCTTTGCTATCAGCCAAGATGTGTCGTACTCCACCACATGGCAAAACCTATCGTTTAGCCTGCACTACGTATTTTTCGACGCTACGAGCTTCAACAACCGATTCTATTTCTACGAAAAAGATGTACCATACTCGATGTACACACCTATGCTATACGGAGTAGGCAACCGCTACAGCATGTTGTTGAAAATGGATATTGTAAGAAATTTGACACTTTATCTGAGGTTCGCTCAAACCATTTACGCAGATAATCGTCAAACAATTAGTTCCAGCTGGGAGGAGATACAAGGAAACGTGAAAAGCGACTTCAAAGTGGCTTTAAAGTGGAACTTTAGTTGTTATAGAAAGTATAAAAAAAACAAATAAATAGAGATTTTAGAATATGAAAAAGTTGACAATTTTATTACTTGCGGTGTTTTCGCTGATAGGTTGTGTCAGGACAGAATATATTGAGCGAGATACTGGCACAAAGGTAAATCGTAAAATCATAGACCTACAGGTTGATCCAGGGAATTGGGTTTACTCAAACCTGCCTGACAACAACTATTACTTCGCCTCGTTTGACATTCCAGAGATTACAAAAGATGTGTACGACAACGGTATCGTGAACCTCTACGTGGAGTATCAGAACAACGACGGAAGCTACACTATGGCGCTTATGCCTGCGGTTCGTCATATGGAGGAGTTCGACGAGGGAGGCAACCAAATCCTCTACACCGCAACGCTCGATGCAGAGTATTCTGTAGGCAAGTTGGTGATAATCTACACCGCATCAGACTTCTTTGAGAGCACACCAGGCAGTTACCACTTTGTGCTGAAAATGCTTTGGTAAAAAATGGCAGAAGTTCGTATAGATGAGAGCTGGAAGGCTCTCTTGCAAGATGAATTTGACCAACCCTACTTCGAGGAGTTGGTCAGATTCGTAAAGGAGGAGTACGCACGACAGCGTATATTCCCGCCCGCTCGGCTTATTTTCAATGCCTTCGATAGATGTCCGCTGACGAAGCTCAGGGTGGTGCTGATAGGACAAGACCCATACCACGGCTTGGGTCAGGCACACGGACTCTCGTTTTCGGTACCAGACGGAGTACCGCAGCCGCCATCGCTGCAAAATATCTTTCGAGAGATAGAGCAAGACTTGGGTGTAAAGACTATGCCAAGCGGTAACCTCGAACGCTGGACAGAGCAAGGCGTAATGCTGCTAAACGCCACGCTTACGGTGCAAGAAAACCGCGCTGGCTCGCACCAAGGCAAAGGCTGGGAACGCTTTACCGACGCAGTAATTCAGCGGATTTCTGACCAGAAAGAGAATGTCGTTTTCCTGCTCTGGGGAAACTACGCAAGGCAGAAAGGCAGAGCTATCGACAGGAGCAAACATTTAGTCTTGGAGGCAGGACACCCCTCGCCACTCAGCGCCAACCGCGGACTGTGGTTTGGCAATAGGCACTTTAGCCAAGCAAACAGATATTTAGAAAGCAAAGGGTTTAGACCTATCGACTGGCGGTAGGAAGTTGTGGAGCGAAAGCCCGCTCTCGTCGAACACAGCGTAGGAAAACTCCTCGTAGAAGTCGCCAAGGATGGCAAGCTGGCTATTCTGAGCGATTTGTAGGTTGAGCAGAATATGCCGATGCCCAAATATGAAGTAGTCTGTAGGCTTCGTGGCGTTATACTCTTTGGCAAAGGCTACAAGTGGTTCGTCCTTTTCGCCACGATACGGCGAGTAGCCGTGCTTTAGGCGGTTTTTGTTGCTAAGGCTGATGCCTGCTTTGATGCCGACATTTGGGTGGATAGCCCCAAAACACTTTTGCAGAAACTTACTATGAAATAGCTTTCGGGTAAAGCGAAACACCCCGCTGGTATCGCGCAAACCGTCGCCGTGAGCGATAAAGAACTTTTTGCCCAGAAGCTCTACCTCAAGCGGCTTTTTGTGTACCGTAAGCCCAATCTCCTCTTCCAAATAGCCAAAAGTCCAGAGGTCGTGGTTGCCGATAAAGAAGTGCACATTGATGCCTCTGTCTGTCAGCTCAGCGAGCTTGCCGAGCAGGCGGCAGAAACCCTTTGGCACACAGCGCTTGTATTCAAACCAAAAATCGAAAATATCACCCACGAGGAAACTCTAGGA
>CAYFSY010000093.1:0-7008 GCA_964345905.1 uncultured Paludibacteraceae bacterium
TCACATAAAAGTCTATTTCAATAGTTCATCGATTTGACAAAAATTCACTACCTTTGCCCTACCAAATTATTACAAAAAAATGCGAATTGATATAATAACACTATTGCCTGAATTGCTTGAGAGCCCTCTGAACCAATCGATTATAAAGCGAGCACAAGAGAAGGGGTTGGTAGAAGTGGTGGTGCACAACCTGCGAAAATGGTCGGCAGACAAGCGGCACTTCCGCGTGGACGACTACGCCTTTGGCTTCTCGGCGGGAATGGTAATGCAGATAGACCCTATTTTCAAGGCTATCGAGGAGCTAAAAAGCGAGCGGGACTACGACGAGGTAATCTTTATGACCCCCGACGGCGAAAAGTTCGACCAACGCACTGCCAACGCCCTTTCGCTGAAAGGCAACCTGATAATCCTCTGCGGACACTACAAGGGAGTGGACTACCGTGTGCGCGAACACCTCATCACCAAAGAGCTGACCATCGGCGACTACGTCCTGACCGGCGGCGAACTGCCCGCAGCGATAGTGGCAGATGCCGTTATCCGCCTGCTGCCGGGAGCTTTGGGAGACGAGCAGTCTGCACTCTCAGACTCATTCCAAGATGGATTGCTCGCTCCGCCTGTCTATACACGCCCGGCGGAGTACAACGGCTGGCGTGTGCCAGATATTCTACTTTCGGGTCACGAGGCAAAAATCCGCGATTGGGAGTACGAGCAGGCGTTGGAGCGCACCAAGCGTTTGCGACCAGATCTGCTGAACGGCGAGGCAGAGGGTAAAGCAAAGGATTAACTTATTTTTTGTAACTTTGCACTCCAATTTTTTGTTCATACTCACTATGGTTCAGAAAAAACTAATGCGAAGGATATCTGTTTTAACTATTCTGATACTGCTCTTTGCCTCACTTAGAGCGGCAGAGAGCGATAGCATAGCAGGCAAAGACTCAACATACAGGCTTGCCGAGTTTGAGTTTTTTGCAAAAAAGGATATGTCTGAAATCATTCCGCCTCAGAAATTCACTGGCGAAGCTTTGCAGAGCCTCAACTCACAATCGGTGGCAGATGCTGTCCGCTACTTCTCTGGTGTGCAGGTAAAGGACTATGGCGGCATCGGCGGACTCAAGACTATCAACATTCGCTCGATGGGTACAACTCAGATAGACCTCGGACGGTTTGCGCTCGACAACGTCGAGAGTATCTCTATCTATAATGGACAGAAGTCGTCGCTACTTCAGTCTGCAAAAGACTTTGGCTCGGCAGGAACGGTCTATATCCGTTCCAAGCGTCCTGTGCTTACCAAAGAGAAGCCATTCAGCCTCACGGCTCGAGCAAAAGGCGGTTCGTTTGGTATGGTAAATCCATCAATCCTATATCAGCAAAGGCTTACAGACGATGTTTCTCTGTCGCTCTCGGCAGAGTTTATGACTGCCCACGGCAGATATAAATTCACTCGCTACGACACCACCCTTGTCCGCAAAAACTCCGACATTACGGCGCTGAGAGCCGAAGCTTCGCTATTTGGACTTTTGGGGAATGGAGACTGGAAGTTTCAAGTGTATAACTACAACTCCCACCGAGGCTTGGCAGGCTATATCGCTCGCAACCTCAACGAGCACTTCGACCGCCAGTGGGACAATAACTTCTTTCTGCAATCGTCCCTTAGGCAAGAATTTGATAAATACTCGTTTCAGATAAATGCCAAGTATGCCAACGACTATCTGCACTACCTCAGCCCAGACACAATAACGCTTTTTGTGGATAATCGCTACCGCCAGCAGGAGTTTTATATCTCTATGGCAAACGGCTATAAGCCGCTTCGTTGGCTTGAGCTCTCGCTCTCGGCAGACTATCAGCTCAATGGACTCTCGGCAGACCTACCAGAGTTTGCATTCCCGCTCAGGCACTCTATTTTTGTGGCATTTTCGTCAAACTTCCGTCTGAAAAATGTGAATGTTCAGGCTTCGATACTGATGAATCACATCATAGACAAACTCCGATTTGGAGAGGAGGAGACCCCCAAAACCAACTTTTCTCCAGCTCTGATAGCCACATACCAGCCAGTCCGCAGATTTCCTTTGACCTTTCGCGGATTCATTAAGCGCTCGTTTAGAATGCCTACATTCAACGACCTATACTATACCGACCTTATCTCAAGCAACCTCAAGCCTGAATTTGCCGCTCAAGCAAATATTGGTGCGGAGTATGTGCTGCTACGTGGCAAGTCGTGGCTCAAAAGTCTAAACTCAAGCATAGATGTCTATTATAACGAGATACAGGATAAAATCGTGGCAGTGCCTACCAGTAGTGCTTTCCGTTGGCAGATGCAGAACCTCGGATTGGTAAAGATTTTCGGCGTGGACTTATCGATGAATGGCACAGCAAGGCTATACAGAGACCTATACATGAATGTTTTAGCAAACTACACTTACCAAAATGCCCGCGACTACTCCGACCCAGAGTCACCCTTCTACCGCGACTTTATCCCATACATCCCGCTCCATAGCTTTACGGCAGCCGTAAACTTCAACTACCGCCGTTGGCACCTCAACTACTGCGTAATCTACACAGGCGAGCGCTACAATGCACAAGCCAACACCGTGGCAAACTACGTGCAGCCGTGGTACACGCACGATATGTCGGTAGGCTATAGAATTGCATTCTCGACAGGCACACTCTCAATAAATGCAGACATCAACAATATTTTCAACCAACAGTACGACGTAGTGCTCAACTACCCAATGCCCGGCACAAACTTTAAAATATCTGCCACTTGGGAGATGTAGGGAGTTTGTTTAGTTTTTAGTTTTTAGTGTTGAATTGTTTTTTATTTTCTCGCATTCGTGAATATCATGATACCTTCGTGCTTCCCCTTGCGTTCTTTGCGGATTCTTTGCGAACTTTGCGGTTAATAAGTAATCAAATTTCTTTTACTTCGTAAAACAATTCCGCATTAAAGCATCATTTGTTCCCAAAAAATGCTATGTCTTTGCTCCTTATTTTGATTTTTTTTGTAACTTTGCCGAATAATTTATTTGAAAATAGAATGAAACTAAGACACATATACTATCTCCTATTCGTAGTGGCAACGCTATTTTCCTGCACAGGTGAAAACTCACTAGGTGTAGAGATTCAGCCACAAGAGGACAAAATCAACTTTCGTGTAGATACTATCCATCTTTCGTCGAGAGATACAATGATTTCGGCAATATCTGCACAGTGTTCCGATACCATGTCGATGGTTTTGGGTGAATATTATAGTAAAAAGTATGGTTATATAAAAGCAGATATACTTTTGCAATTCGCAGCTCCTGTTGGCTATGAGTTTCCAGATGAGTCGTACAATAAGGAGGTGGACTCTCTAGTGCTCATGATGTATTATAACTCGTACTTTGGACAGGGGAATGAACCTTTCGAAATATCTGTGTATGAGCTCAATAAAGCTACTCCAGATTTTTACACGCAGTACTTGACGAATTTTGATGTAACTATGTTTTTAGACAAAACTCAACAGCAATTTAGGGCAAAAAAGCTGATTACAACTGTTGATCAGTCGCTGACACAGGAGGAGTTGGATAAATCATCGAACTTACGCAAGATACAGATTAACTTTTCGAAAGAGGAGGCTCAGAGATTTTTTTCTTTTCCAGAGTCTGCATACTCCTCTCAGAGTGAGTTTCTGAAATATTTCAAGGGACTTTATTTGACTACGACTTATGGTAAATCTACCGTAATATATCCTTTTGAGGTCGACATGTATCTGTTTTACCACTACTCTTATAAGACTAAAAACGCAGAGGGACAAGACACCACAATAAAAGTTCCTACTAGAATAGTATATCCTGCTAGCAAAGATGTTCGTCAGTTGGTAAGCATAAAGCGTCAGGGGTTGGTAGATAAAGTAAATACTATTGACTCTATCAACTTTGTTACAACTGCAGCAGGGGTGTATCCAAAGATTACTCTGCCTATCAGAAAAATCAAGCAGGTTATACAGCAAAACTTGCCAGACAAAGATCTTCGCCGAGAGGTGTTTATCAGTAGTGCAAATGTCTCTGTAGAGGCAACTGAGATAGATTCGTCAAAGACTGCAATTCCGGTTCCTTCGGCAATCTATGCGCTACCTGCAAGCGAAATTGACCAGTTCTTGAAAACCTATTCAGTAAAACAATTTACAGAACATAAGGCACAAATAGCTACCTATAATGCAAAGACTAAGGAGTACACTATAGACATGTCGTTTGTACTTAATAAACTTCTGAAGAGCGATGAAGATAAGGAGTATGAGGAGTTTTTGCTAGTGCCTATAGACATGTATTACGATTTGAAGAATAACCCAGTAGAGTTTAAGGCTACCAAGCGAATTGGGGCGGCAACTCTTCGTAGTGGAAAATCTAAATACTCTCCACTGCGTCTGGAGCTCGTCTATAGTGGCTTTTAACACATTTTATCTTAAAAAAAAACTATGGCAAAAAAGATAGTAGTAGCGATAGACGGTTTTTCAAGTTGTGGTAAAAGCACCATTGCCAAACGTTTGGCAAAGGATGTAGGCTACACTTATGTGGACACCGGTGCTATGTATCGTTGTGTGGGCTACTACTGCCTGCAAAACGGCATGGTAAGCCAAGCGGGAGAGATTGACGAAAAGCGACTTGCAGAGGTAATTGACAGCCTTAGAATATCATTCAAATATGTTGGCGAGACACAACACGCATTCCTAAATGGCGAAGACATTGAGAGCAAAATCAGAACCCTTGAGGTTGGCGAGATGGCAAGCAAAGTCAGTGCTATTGGGTTTGTACGCCGTGCGATGGTAAGCCAACAGCAAGCTATGGGTCTTGAGAAAGGCATCGTAATGGACGGCAGAGATATTGGCACCGTAGTATTTCCAGATGCTGAGCTAAAGATTTTTGTTACTGCTGATGCGCATGTAAGGGCGGAGAGACGTTACCTTGAGCTTTTAGAAAAAGGCGAGAAAGTAGAGTTTCAAGATGTTTTGTCTAATATTAACGACCGCGACCACCGCGACACTCATCGTGCTGAAAGTCCTCTACGTAGAGCAGACGACGCCAAGCTCTTAGATAATTCGTCATTTGACCAAGACCTACAGCAAACGGTGGTAATGGATTGGTTTCGACAAGCTACAGAGAAGTGAATAGAGGGAGATAAACAATAAGAAAAAGGTAGCATCTTTTCTATAAGTGCTACCTTAGTTTTTTTATATTCGGTTTGTGCCAAATTCTGGGAAAATAATTTTTGGTCGATGAGTTTTTAGCTCCTGCTCCTCCAGCCAAGTATAAGCCATTATTATTACGAGGTCGCCTTTGTGTATTAAGTGAGCGGCTGCTCCGTTGAGGCACACCACGCCAGAGCCTCTTTCACCACGAATGACGTAAGTTTCGAGCCTCGCTCCGTTGGTTATGTCCACCACACAAACTTTTTCGTACTCATACAAGCCAGCAGCCTCTATCAGAGCCTCGTCTATCGTTATGCTACCGATATAGTCCAAGTTTGCTTCGGTAACAGTAGCACGATGAATTTTAGATTTTAATGCGTTGATTGTCATTTTTTTATACTAAAATAAAAGCCTATTAGTAAATTGCATTTATATCTGAATTGCCTTCGCCTCTATGTTTAGAGTGTTGCGTAGGCTCTACCTTAAGCTGCCCCTCTTTTAAGTCGTTGTATTGCTGGCGATTGTGCCAGACATCAATAGCCATGTAGATTGCCGATAGCAGTGAGTTTGGCGAAGCCAAGCCTTTGCCAGCCAAGTCGTAGGCAGTGCCGTGTGCGGGCGAGGTGCGGATAAATGGCAGACCTGCTGTAAAATTCACTCCAGAGTCTTGAAACAGAGCCTTGAATGGCGCCAAGCCTTGGTCGTGATACATTGCCAAGATGCCATCGTATCGGCTAAATGCACCTGAACCCCAGAAACCATCTGCCGAAAGCGGACCTGTGCAGGTTATACCCATCTTGTTAGCTTCGTTGATAGCAGGGATTATTACCTCGTTCTCCTCTGAGCCTAGTAGGCCGTTGTCAGAAGCGTGTGGGTTTAGTCCCATCACAGCGATGCGAGGGCATGTGATGCAGAAATCCTGCACCAACGAGTTGTGTAGCATCTGAAGCTTATGCAGAATTAGCTCTTTGGTGATAACTTTGCTTACCTGAGATATTGGAGCGTGGTTTGTAACTAAAGCCACGCGTACATTATCGCTTGTAAGCATCATTATGGACTCTTTGCCTGCAAGCCTCTCGAGATATTCGGTGTGTCCGGGAAAGTTAAAGTCTTCAGATTGTATAGTACTTTTGTTGATTGGTGCAGTAACTAAAACGTCTATTTCGCCATCTTTTAGAGCCTTCGCTGCAGTATCTAAAGCCGAAAGAGCGTGCTTGCCAGACTCTGCACTCTGTTTGCCCGTCTCTATCTTTATCTCTTCGTCGCAAGT
Source organism: uncultured Paludibacteraceae bacterium (assembly GCA_964345905.1). Classification (GTDB taxonomy): domain Bacteria; phylum Bacteroidota; class Bacteroidia; order Bacteroidales; family Paludibacteraceae; genus F0058. The sequence continues at coordinate 6,435 of CAYFSY010000093.1, forward strand.
GTTTATAACGTAGATTCTACCGCTACGTGCATCTTGTGCAGAGCGGATAGTAGGGATGTTTAGCGAGCCGAAGTCAAACATCTTTTTGTAGAACGAAAGCACCTTAGGCGAACCGTATATGATAGGCGTACAGAAGTCGAGAATCATAGGGTTAGAGAGAGCTTTGAGTATTATCTCGTAGCTAATTCCGTTGACATCTCCGTGTGTAATACCAACCTTCAAATTTTTTTTCATCTGTTTTTTTATCTTAAATCTGTGTTTTAATGCGATTTCTACAAAGAAAATCGGTGCAAAGTTACAATTTTTTACACAAAAACGCATTTTTTTTTTGCCATTTCAAAAAAATGTATTATCTTTGCCGTTGAAAAAGTATGTTGTTGTGTGAAGTTAGTTTCTCACCGGATTTGTATGTGGATTAATTTGCATATACGGAACCGGAGTAATGGGAGCTAACTTTTTTTATTGCACTAAGCGTAATTTTTTGTAAATTTGCTGGCGGGAAGTTTTTTATAAAGTATATAATAATTAAAACATAAAAGCTTGTAATATGAAAAAGTCATTTTTTAGATTGTCC
>CAYFSY010000094.1:0-6889 GCA_964345905.1 uncultured Paludibacteraceae bacterium
TGTAACAACTAATCCGGCTCCTGTAGGAACTACCAATGCTTTCGACGACTCGTTGGTAGGACCACCGATAGTTATAGCCTCATCAGCTACTGGTACGTGGAGGTCGCTTACAGCATCTTTACCATAATTCTGTATCGTAGCAAACTCTACGTCTTCCAATGGTTTCGGAACTCTACCAGCAGTCCAGTTGCCTTCCACATTCCAATTATTCTCATTACCAAGTGTTCCTCCAAGCCAATAGTTAGGCTTGTGTAGCATAGTTAAATAAATAGTAGCATTGCTTGACGCTGAAGGTGTTCCGTTGTCTGTAATAGTGTATACAAGACTTGCAGTTCCTACATATCCACCTTCCGGTACAAACGTGAAATTGCCAGCATTATCTAACAACGTAAATGTACCTGCAAGATTTTTGTCTTTGTCGTATATTTTAGTAGGAGTGTTTAATGTTACGGCTTTTTCGTAGCCAAACTCATTAAGGTAAGTTAGTTTTGTAACACTAAAGCTATTGCCTTCTGGATCACTATCATTGGTCAAGATATTTTCACCTGTAATAGAAGAGCCAGTCGACACATAAGCATCATCATTAGCATATACATTGTTTTTGTTATCCTCGTTAACAGTAATTTTGATAACGGCTTCACTTACTCCACCCTTGCCATCTGAAATTGTATAAGAGATATCATCAATGGTTCCAATAAAGTCGGGAGCTGGAGTAAAGGTATATGTACCGTCTGCATTTATGATAATAGAACCTGCATTAGGCACAATATTTCCATTCTTATCCTTACCTGAAACTTGTGTTGCAGAGCCTAAAGTAATAGGCTGAGTACCTTGAGTAGCCGCTGTTACGGTAAGAGGGTCGCCATCTGGGTCGCTGTCATTCGCTAAAGCATTACCATTTACAGGCTTATTCACCGCAGTACGAGTTACATCGTTTTGCGCAATCGGATTATTGTTTTGGATTGTTGAAGCTTCGTGTAATACTATGATGTTTAATGTTGCATTGTCTGTCAATCCGTTTACGTCTTCTATAGTATAGTTGACAGGGACTTTTCCTATAAATCCGTCTGCAGGGACAAACGTGTAGGATCCATCTGATTTTAATGTGATAGTACCAGCAGGTTTTTTGTCTTTTGTATAAATAGCAGTAGCAGCACCTATAGTTAATGATTGCTCTACGCCGTTAGCATCGTAGTACGTGCGGACTGTACAGAAATGGTAGCCACATAAGAGTCGTTAGTCATCACATTGCCATAAGCAGCAACTCCTTTAGGCACCTGATTGATATCATCTACAGCTATAATGTAATCATCTAGTGGTTGTGCGCATAAATTACCGTTTAGCGTTACTTTCACATATCTGCTCACACAAGTTCCCCAAGAGATTTCTGCGGTATATGTTCCGTTATAGCTTTCATTGAAATTAGGAATCGAATAGTTTCTAGCGCTTGATACAATCGCGCCTGCCTCGTTTTTCCATCGATAGCTAGCACCTGCATAGTAAGGAACGCTTAATACATAAGATTGGTCATAACATGGTTGAACTGTATTTTCAGAAGTAATTGCACCAATTGTCCTAATCAAAACATTTGCATTAGTAGAACTTCCACATCCATCACTAATACGTACATTGTAGGTTTTGTATGCAGCTAATCCATCTATTTTTAGGTTAGCGCCAGCAGCGCTGGACGCTATAATCCAATCTGTTGCATCACTCTCTTTGTATGCTACTTCAATTGGGGCAACACCACTTAAATTCAAATAAACGCTTCCAGTACTTATCGGGTCTCCATTTGCATCCTCGCAGACAACGCCTTCAGAGTACGTGATTTTAGGTCCTGATATCTGGTCTGAAAGAGTTACTTCACTACCATCTACATAATATGTGTACTGTGTACCACAGTAAGGCGTAATCTTAAATCTTGTTTTATACTTTCCGGCAGGAAGGTTGGTGAAGTCACCCTGTAGGTTGCTTTGCAATACTGTATTTGTGTTTGCATTAAGCAACTCGATTGTATATACATAACCGATGTTGTGAGTTGTATAACTAGATGAAATAATATCGCCACCTCCTGAACATTTGGATTTTCCTACGGACACTAAGTTTTGCTTTAATACATTATCGCTAGGAACAGTAAAGGTTTTTGTATAGGTTACGCCACAAGAAGAGAACTCCACGGTATAAGCTCCTGGCAACATATTACTCCAGCCATAATACTGACCAGAAACTAATTTGCCAGCTACACCCACATTTGAAGTTCCTGCAGTGATTGTAATAACCATATTTTCACGATCTGGCACATAGCCGTCTATAGCTAGCAATACTTGGGCTGTACCACTTTGTGTTAATGTAGGTAGTTCTGTAGGACAGCGCCATCTACTTGTCTCAAGAACTCTTACTGATGGTTCTCCAGCTGTAGCTGGGCTTTGTACAGTTTTTGTCACGCTTGTACCACATCCATCTGTAACAGTTACTGTATATGTTCCCATAGGCAGGTCATTTGCATTAGCCGTTTTGCTATTGTCACTAATTGTCTCTGTTTTTAATACAGTACCTTGATTATCTTTGAACTCTACAGTAACAGGATATTTCCAAAATGGGAAACTTCCAAACTGTACATCTATAGACATCCTTTCGGCAGCACCACAGCCTGTAGACGCTACTCTGGGCATAAATATTTCAAATTCAGCATGTCCATCATTACCATCCATTCTACGCGTGTAGGTGTATGTGATGCCACAAGCATTTGTAGTAGTTATAAAATAGATGTGGCTTGCTGTAGGAGTGTATGTAAAAGGTTGTCCGGTAAATATTCCTTCATATACTACTGCTCCGTTAGCATCTTTGTCTTGGATTTTTATCTTTACTCCCGGATTAGCAAAATCTTTGAAAAAATCTAAATTAGAACTATTATTGCCATTTGTTGCATATGTCAAAGATGCTGTTACTTTGCCATCGCAGGTGTTTTTATTTGGTTGCAATCCTATAAGTATAGGAGGAAGTTTAGCCTCTACGGACTGTTGGAATGTCTTGTAAGAACCGCAAGCATCTTTGATGCGGATTTGGTAGGTACCGAAATCATTGACTTTGAAAGTATTGCTGGTTGTGTAGTTCCTTGTGTTTCAGGGAAATTTGAGTCGTTGGTTTTTACTATTTTATACTCGTATGGAGCGCTTCCACCCACAACGCCATTAACTGTAAAAGTACCACCCTTCTCAAAGTTTGTACAAACACCGCTCAGTGAAATATCTGCACTACTTATCTCTGTGTAGTTGTTTGCAACGGTAATATCTTTTGTTCCATACACTACGTCATTGTCGCCAGTACAAATTAACTTTACTGTATAGTTGCCTGGTGCAAGTGTATTCCATGTGTACGGGAGTGTCGGATTTGGCTGTGAGCTAATTTCTGTAGCATCTTTATACAATTGTAATGTAGTAAGATCTGTACTAGTCCCACTAATGGTTACAGTAATCTCTCCATTGCTAGCACAAGTTGCTGCTTTGCTAGTTGCGCTTAGCGTAAAAGATCCTGTAGAGGGACAAGATTGAGCACTAATACTTGTATATAAGCTCAAAAGCACCAAGACTGTAAATGTCTTGATAAAAAACGTTTAATTGTTGTTTTTGACATAACTTATTTCATGTTTTATTATATTTCAATATTTTCGAAAACACTTAATAGTGTTTTTTTGAACTTGCAAAGGTAATATTTTTCCCCATATCTGCCATAAAAACTACCATTAATTTTTCATTAAATATTTGGTTAGCACGTACTTTTCCACATAAACACTACGCTATAGACATGTTCGTCGTGTGGTAAAAAAAAGGACAAACCCGCAGGTTTATCCTTAAATTTGATCTTTCAACTTAATGCTTAAACAGTCAAACGTTATTGCAGTCCAAGCCTCGACTGAAATATCCCGTAATATCTCTCGAATGTAGATTGATATTCAGCTGCCTTAGAACTGCCGTTGTCTTTGGCGAGCATAGCACAATGCTGCAATACGCCTAAATTATTGCGGATTGACATCTCTGGCGATACGAACAGCTGCTTAGAGAGAGGCAGCGAACCTATAAAGTTTAGAGTCTGCTCTGCTTGCTTTGTAAGTTTGCTCATGATATACTCCGCCTGAGCCTTGTCGCCAGCCTTAAAGTATGCCTCTACATAAGGTATCATCGACTGATAGTCAAACTCAAGAGTAGCCTCTGGTATCTCTTTCAGAGAGCGGTCGAGAGCCTGCTTTGCACGGACAGAATCGCCTTTTTCGATAAGCGCTGTGGCGAGGTATCCAAACGACTGACGTAAAGTTCTGCAAGCACGTGCATTGGTCTCATCGAGGTAAACGTCTTTGCCTGCAAGGTTGTACTTAAACTTGTTCATCATGTTATCATACATCACATCAGTAGCAGGGAATTGACGCTTTTTGACAGGCACAAAGCGGAATGCTAAGCCCTCCATCTGTAGATACTCGTTGATAGAGCTTGGATAGAAGCCGTTGCCGATAGATGTGCAGAAGTAGATTGGACGAGTCCAGTCGTTGTTTTTCAGCAGGTTGAGCAAGAATATATCGCTCTTGCCGATGCTCTGCTTGTCTATCTTTAGGTAGATTGTATCCACGATATTTTCGTAGTCGCTTGGTGCTACCACTCCAGCTGCTATCACCTTCTGTTTATCCACAGGGAATGCAAGAGTTGATGCAAAGAGATAACCGCTATTGTCGCGTTGATATTGAGGGTCGCGAAGTAGCTCGAAAGCTTTATCTGCCTCTAAAACCCCGCCGAACATTGGGTGGTCTTGCACCACAGCCCAGTCCAAAGAGTTGGTCTGATACTCGTGTTGCTCAAGGTCTATCTGTAGCGGAGCACTCTCGTAGTAACCTCGCTTCATATTGTCGATATACCAATCGGCACTCAGATACGAGAGATTGCAGGTGCGAATATCCGTGCGGTCGCCTTCGGTCTCTTGCACGTACCAGAGCGGAAATGTGTCGTTGTCACCGTTGCAGAATAGCACAGAGTTTTGCTGGCAAGAGTTCAGGTAGTTCCAGCCTGTATCGCGGCAGACGTAGCGGTCTGAACGGTCGTGGTCGTCCCAGTTCTCGGAAGCCATCAACATAGGTACTCCCAAAGAGGCTACAAACGCCACAAGTGTAGCCACAAGCTTTGGTGCTTTTAGTTTCTCGAGCAAATCTGCTATAAACAGCACTCCCAGACCAATCCAGATAGCGAAGGCGTAGAACGAGCCTGCATAGGCGTAGTCACGCTCACGTGGCTGATATGGGGTTTGGTTCAGGTAGAGTACAATGGCTATTCCTGTCATAAAGAATAGGAAGAACGTCAGCCAGAATTGGCGTTTACCACGCTTAGCCTTGCCGAGTTGCCATACTATACCAAGCAATCCGAGCAGCAGCGGAAGCATATAGTAGCGATTGTGTCCCTTATTGTTTTTTAGGTGGTCTGGTAGCTTGCTTTGGTCTCCATAGAGAGCGTTGTCGATAAACGAAATGCCAGAAATCCAGTTGCCTGAATCAAGCTCACCATTTCTGCACTGAATATCGTTCTGTCTGCCAGAAAAATTCCACATAAAGTAGCGCCAATACATAAAGTTCAGCTGATATGAGAATAGGAATTTTAGATTTTCGCCCATGGTTGGGACAAGAGCCTCTTGGCGGTTACCACATTGGTCAACCACGATGCGTTTACCTTTGAAATTGCTCCACTGCTTATAAGAATCCACGTGATGAGCCTGCGAAGAGTACATTCTTGGGAATAGCATTTTACCTTGAGAAACATACTCTGCACCAATCACGCCCTTGCCTATAGATAGATATTTATCTTTCTGATTAGGGTTCGTTTTGGCTTCGCGGATATAACGCTCTGAGCCATACATAAGGCGTGCAGAGCAACGACCTGTACCATCGTTTTCAAAATCCACTGGCGATGAGAACGACTGTCCGTAGAATAGCGGACGGTAGCCATATTGCTCGCGATTTAGATACTCCTGCAGAGCAAACACATCCTCAGGCGAACTTTGGTCCATAGGCGGGTTCGCCGAAGAACGAACCATTATCATTGCATACGATGAGTAGCCAATCGCCATCACCAATGTGCAGAGAGTGATGATATTGAAAATTCGATAGTTCCAATCTTTTTTGTAGAACAGAAATATGCTTGCTGCTACGATTATCAGTAGTCCGAGCCAGATACCACTTCCGAGGAATGGCACTCCGAGCATTATCATCAGTAGCATAAATGAGATTTTTATCCTGCTTGGATGCTTGCCCACATGCGACTCGTAGATAGCCCAAACAAATAGTGTCGCTACGAGTATCAGATAGATAGCAAGTCCGCCATTGAAAGGCAATCCCACAGTGTTTACAAAGAATAGTTCGAATAGCCCTGCCACTTTGGTAAAGCCGGGTATCAAGCCATATTGCACGAAAAGCAGTATCACAAATGACGTCAGCACCGCTCCCAAGAAGCCTTTCCAATTGACATCATCGTTTTTCTTGAAGTAATAGACAAGCACAATTGCAGGAATTGCCAGCAAGTTGAGCAAGTGCACACCGATAGAGAGTCCCATAAGGTAGGCTATCAGCACTATCCAGCGTGTAGAGTGAGCATCGTCGGCGGAATCCTCCCATTTGAGAATTGCCCAGAAAACCACTGCGGTAAAGAGCGACGAGAAGGCGTAAACCTCGCCCTCGACAGCCGAAAACCAGAATGTGTCTGAGAATGTATAAGCCAGCGCTCCCACTACTCCCGCTCCGAGTATGCCGATGGTAGAAGCCAGAGAGAAGTCCTCATCGCTCTTTATCACCAGCTTACGAGCAAGGTGTGTGATAGTCCAGAATAGGAACAGGATGGTAAATGCACTGCACAGCGCA
>CAYFSY010000095.1:0-6884 GCA_964345905.1 uncultured Paludibacteraceae bacterium
TGTGAGGTTGCGCGGGTGGTCGCAAAGAGCTCGGCAAGATGAGTGTGTCGCCACCACAGGCTTCTCCGACGCCTCTATCACGCTCCAAAACGTCTGCTCGCCTGCATGCGAGAGGTCTATCATCATGCCAAGGCGGTTCATACGCTCCACTACCCTACGCCCGAAGTCGCTAAGCCCGCCGTGGGTATGCTTGCTTGCCGAAGCCGAGTCGCAGATTTGGTTGTCGCCGTTGTGGCAGAGGGTTATGTAGCGAACACCCATTTGGTAAAATCTATCAATGTTCTCCAAGTCGTTGCCGATAGCCCAGCCGTTCTCCACGCCAAGGAATAGTGTAGGTACACCCTGCTCTTTGGCTTCTGCCAAATCTTTTAAGTCCGCTGCAATGCGTATGTGCTCGGGGTTCTGCTCTGCCTGATGCTTTACCTTTTCTAAAAGCTCTACGGCTTTCGTGTAAGCCTGCCCCTTTGGCGTTCGCTGCGGAATATACGCCACCACAAACGCCGCTGACACGCCGCCCTGCCACATTTTTTCAGCATCAACCTTTACCTCATAAAACACGGGGTCGCCTGCGTCGTCAAACTCCGATGGGTCAACCCAAAGCCTTTCGTTGCGAACGATATTTACCTCTGGGTAGTGGAAAAACATCGGTGTATCGGTGTGCGAATCCACCACTGTGTGCTTCTGATGGATAGCCTTAGCCTTGGCAAACAGCTCTGCCTCGCCCACAAGCCAGCGGAAAAGCTCCATATGCTCCGACAGCTCCACTTCGTTTTCGCACTTTTCTCTGAAAGCCAAATGCTCGGGGTGCCACTGAAGGCCCAGAATATCGTAATACAGGCTTTCGACCGCCTCCACCACTCCGTCTGGTGCCAGAGCCGAAGCCCTCAGCCCATCGCCAACATTGGCTACAGACTGATGATGAATAGAATTGACCCGCAACGTATCTCTTTTTAGAATCTCGCCAAGCAGAGAGCCTTTTGCAACCTGCACATCGTGAGTTGCTTGCTTACGCTCCTCGCTCTGCGAATGCTCGAGCACATCAGGCTTGTAGCAAACCTTTATATCTTGGTAGAGGTCGCCACCGAAGGCTATGTTTATGGTCTGCATACCGCGACAGATACCGAGTATCGGCAATTGCCTACTGCGTGCCTCCTGCATCAGAAGCCAATCGTAGAGGTCGCGGCTATGGCACGGCTCGCCCACCTCCGCTATAGGCTCCTGCCCGTAATACTCAGGCGACATATCGCCACCGCCGGTAAGCAAAACGCCATCTACGCCGTCGAGCATGCGGGAAATGGTAGCCTTGCAGGTGGTCATCGGTAGCAGTAGCGGCACTCCGCCCGCCAGCTCCACACACCTATAATACTCCTCAGCAACCATCGATTTCGCCTCGCTATAATTCACAGAGACCCCAATTATCGGCTTTTTCATATCTTTTTTTGATGAATTTTAATTTTTGAAAATAGTTAGGCAAAGGTAGCATTTTTTTTGTGTAATGTGTAATGTTTAGTGAATTGGTTTAACTGATGGTTGAGTTGTAATTAATTCCACTTGTTTATATAAAAATAATTTTGTAACTTTGTGTGAATTTAAAAAACTTAATTTTATGGAAAATAACACTAAAATAGTCCCGCAGAGGGAAAAGTTTACAGCAAAATCTTTGAAGGGAATAATCCCCACAGTATTGGCAGCGATAGTCTTAGCTTGCGGTTTTGTGCTAAACCGCTACGAATTGGCACCGAAAGGAATTGCCTACATGCTAATGCTCATAGGCGCGGTATCGCTAATTGTGATGCTACTAAAAGTCACAAAAGTAGAACAAAAGGGTTCAAAAGATGATATTGATACAGTTTAACACCAAAAACACAAATAATTTATGAAAAAATATCCGTTCCTACTTTTAGGATTCAGCACAAGTATGTTTTCTCAAAACACCATTCCTACAGATGCTTCGTTCTACGTCAGAGCACTTGAGGATATGGTTAATCTATACGACACAATGTATGCAAAAGATGGTTCAAATACATTTTCATATTTGAATCTACCCGACACATTAATGAAAAAGTGCTTTAATAAGTCTAAATACCAAATTAAAGACCGTAAAATATCAATACTTAGCGAAAAGCAATTAGATAAAATTATAAAAAAGAAAAAATCAATATCATTCACTTGGTTTTATCCTAAAATCAATGATGACGGACTTTTGGAAATTGTAATAAGTTTTATAGTCGGTTATTATGGGTACTCGGACATAGGTGGTAAAAAAAACAGCGCTTCCGAAAAACGCAAGGTATACCACGCTTTTTACGGCTGTGCTTTTTAGAGTATGCTTTACGAATACAATCATAAACTTAGCGAATGGGAATATATTGGCTATGAAAAATGTGCTCCAAAAGGTCGAGGTGGCACACAAAGATACTTAATAAAAGATAACCCAAAAATAGCATTTGAACGGTAAAAACAAACATAGGGACGAACACTTACTCGCCCCTACGTTTTTATTGTAACAATTAATTGCTAAACTTCCAAACTATAACTCAAGCTCCTCCCCTTGTGGGAGGCTAGGTGGGGTCAAAATCTTGTGCTTGCACCACCGCCACCGCTACTGCCGCCACCCCAAGAGCCGCCGCTGCTACCACCACTTCCGCCGCCGCCGCCGCTTGAGCCGCCTACACTTCGCCACGACGAAGCAGTAGAGCCCTTGTAGCGAGTATCGGCATCGCTGTATATGATTTTATCCGAAGTGGTTGTACCAAGAGATTTTACAGCCTCTCGGTAGGCTTTAGAGCGCTTACGCATGTTTATAGCATAGCCTATAAGAGTAAGCAATATCGCTCCCCCACCCGCTCCTGCAGCGGTGCGAACAGGGTCTTTGTCGTTGCCCGGCAGTAGCACCGAAGTGCCATCTACAACCTTGCCTACCTCGTCGATTCCAGCTATCAAGCCTCGCCCGTAATAGTCGGTGCCATCTGCCAATATGGGAATCATCACATTTACCTGAATCTGTTTGCAGAGTGCGTCTGTCAGCGTCTCCTCCAGGCCATAGCCCACCTCCATAGTGATACCTCTGACGTCGGGGTCGGTAAGGAATAGCATCAGAAATCCGTTGTCTGCACCTGCTTTGCCTATGCCCCAAGCATTAAAGAGCAAGTTAGCAAACTCACTTTCATCTGCATACTCTCCGAAATCTATTCGAGGCAACACCACTACAGCTATCTCTACGCCTGTAGAGTCTCTGACTTGCAGTATCTTGGCATTGAGCTCCGCCTTGTCAGCCTCGGAAATGATGCCTGCGGGGTCGGTCAGAAACTGAGTGTGGTCGCGAAGCTGGATGTTTTCCACCTCATCGACCCTATAGCCTCTATTTGGCTCTGCATCTTGCGAATAAGCTACAAAAGCAACTATCCACAAGAGAGAAGCAAATACCATTTTTTTCATAAAAACTCCTTTAAAATTTACTGTTTTCAATAATTTTTCCTTGTAGAAAAAAGCAAAAGCCAAACCCTACAACTAAAGATTTGGCTCTTTTCTCTTTTCATGCTTAGAACTCCACTTTTGGAGCTACATCAGAACCTGCCTCTGCCTCGAAGTAAGCCTTCTCTGCAAACCCAAAGATAGAAGCCACGATGTTTTTTGGAAACTTCCTACGGTAAGAGTTGAAAGCATTTACATTCTCATTGAAACGCTTACGCTCTACCGAGATACGGTTTTCTGTACCTTCGAGCTGTGCCTGTAGAGTCATGAACTGCTCGTTTGCCTTCAGGTCTGGATACTTTTCGATAACCACCATAAGCCTACCCAATGCCTGCGAGAGCTCTCCCTGAGCCTCTGCAAAGCGCTGCATGTTTTCTGGCGAAAGGTCGTCGACCTTAATGTTTGTGTTTGTAGCTTTGGCTCTCGCCTCCACTACCTCCTGTAGCGTAGAACTCTCGTGTGCAGCATAACCCTTTACAGTAGCCACAAGGTTCGGTACAAGGTCTGCACGACGTTGATATTGGTTCTCTACTTGCGACCATCCCTGCTTTACCAGCTCGTCTTTGTAAACCAGCGTATTGTAGCTGCCTACAATCCAAGATGCAAGTAGCACTAAAACTATCAGTATCAGACCAACAATTGCTACCTTTTTTCCTAATGATGATAATGCCATAACTTTTTTATTTTTTTGTTTGTTTATAATTACTATTTTTTTCTAAATAAATCTACATTTTATCTTGTAAAATATACTCCAAAGAACCTGTTAATCTATATCCAATATCACCCAAAACATAGCTATCATTGCTATGATTGCAGCGACGAATGCTAAAATCTTTGCTGTGCTCTTTGGATAGCGTCCTACTACATGACCTGTTCTGCCATTTACTACAAACTGATAAACCTTTCCACCATACTTAAATGAACTTATCCAAACAGGCATCAGAAGGTGCTTAAACTTTATGTCAGAGTAGTCGATATCCATAGAGTGTATTTTCTGCTTATCGCCTCCGATTTGCTCGCGAATATCAGATTCTATAGTCTCTTTCATCACTATTTTTGCCTTTGGCAGGCAAGCCACAAAGTCCTCTTTGTAGAGCTCTGTGATAAATCCCGACAAAAACTCAGGACGATAGGCTACACTATTCTGCATATCCCAATATCTGCTCAATGGCGATGCTAGATTAGGCGATAAGCTGTCGGAAGCTGGAATAACAATATCGTTGAAAGCAACATCCACCACTCCATTTACCTCATACCAGTCGGTAACGGTACGCTTCTCTTTGTCGTTGCCCGAGCCGCGAGTCTCCTCTCTGGTCTCTCCGCGTTCGCCCCGATAATCCGTAGAGGTGTTGGTGTCGTAAGTCCAGAAAGGCAGATACACCCCTTTGAATTTATCAGGCGTTGCTCCCGCTTTTTTCAGAGCCGATGGTATAAACCATTTGCCCTTCAGCCACTTACCGAAGTTGCTTCGGCAGACCTTTTCACTGATTTGGAAAGGAAGCACATACTCTGGATGCCAAAATCGCTTTACCTCACTTGTCTCGAGGATAAGCGGGGTACCGCAAAAGGCACAATTAGAAGCCGAAGTGTCTGGCTCAAGCGTAGTGGTCGCCCCACACTGCTGGCACTTTACCTCAGTGGCAGAAGTCATTGCATCTGTCTGCTCCGATGAGCCATCGTTCAGGCGTTGCTCCCACTCTAGATAGTCATTTTCTATCAGCTCGGCAGGTGTCTTGTCGAGCTCCTCCTCGACGCCACAGTATTTACACCTTAGGTTTCCGCTCTCTGGCGAATAGTTCGTGATGCCTCCACACGATTTGCATTTCGTCTGAAACGCACTTGAAACATTGTCTTGCATTGTCTTTGTTAATTGTTTTTTATAAAAATTCTTTTACAAACATTCATTTCAGAACACTCCTTACTCTTTAGATTGCAGGTGGAATTGGTGGTGGTACTGCTCCAAACATAGCTGACAACTCGGCAACACTGCTTGCAGCTGCCCAGCCCGCCATACCTTGCTTCCACACCATAGTCTCTTGAGTGAGTTGTCCCTGCTGTATCATCTGCTGTAGCTGAGGCATAGCAAAAGGTCCCTGCTGAGCACCATTCACTGCCACATAGTAGCTACTCTGCTGAGGGATTGGCGGAGGCACTGCTCCTGCTTGCTGCGGAGGCTGTTGCTGTCCGGTCATCTGCTGAGCCATCTGTCCTGCCATAGCAAATCCCATTCCCATACCCATAGCATCACCGGCAGGCGAACCGCCACCACCGTTTTCGGCAGCCGTCTTGAGCGAATCTGCAAACTGCATCTGTGTGTAAGCCTGCATATTACCAATAACGCCCATGCTTGTGCGGCGGTCGAGAGCCTTCTCTACCTCCTCTGGAAGCGAGATATTCTCTATCAAGAAGCGTGTCAGCTCGATGCCATATTCAGAGAAGTCTGGCTTTAGCTCATTTGTCAGATTCTCAGAGAATTCATTGAGGTTCGCAGCCATATCCAGAGCGGCTATTTTAGACTCCGCCAAGTGGTCAGTAAACTTCGTTATAACAAAGTTTCTAAGCTGCTCAGCAACGCTCTCTGTAGTAAATTCTCCGCTTGTGCCAGCTACGTTTTGAATAAACTTTATAGGGTTAAACTTACCCTCTGCGTCCTTCTCTATACGGAAGTTGTAGGAACCGAAAGCACGCATGCGGATTGGTCCGAACTCAGGGTCGCGCATCATAATCGGATTAGCCGTTCCCCAACGCTGATTCAAAAACTGCTTGGTGTTTACAAAATATACATCAACCTTAAATGGCGAGTTGAAGCCATACTTCCACCCTTTCAGTGTGGTCAGAATAGGCATGTTTTGAGTAGTAAGCTCATAACGCCCAGGTTGGTAGATGTCTGCGAATTGTCCTTCGTTTACCAGCACAGCCACTTGAGTCTCACGAACGGTCAGTTGTGCTCCGTTCTTAATCTCTGCCTGATACCTGGGGAAACGATAAATCATTGTGTCACTGGTGTCATCAGTCCACTCAATGATGTCAATAAACTCACTTACGAGCTTGTTTTTAATTGATCCAAAAAGTCCCATAGTAATAAAATTTTGTTATTAAATTTGTTAATTATAAATTTTATGTGTGAAATATTTAATTTGTTTTCATAATTCACTCCGCAAAGTTACATTTTTTTTTGATAAACACACACATATTTCTGTTTTTTTTCAAATTTATGCATATCAAAGAAAAAAGGAGCAAATAAGTTTACTCCACTGCTCATTTTTCACAAAAAACCCTTTGGCATTTCAAAAAAAAGTATTACCTTTGCAGTCCGATTTTAGTTTCTCGGCTCATGGTGAGATGGGTGAGTGGCTTAAACCAGCAGTTTGCTAAACTGTCGTACGGGTAACTGTACCGAGGGTTCGAAT
>CAYFSY010000096.1:0-6790 GCA_964345905.1 uncultured Paludibacteraceae bacterium
TGCCCACGTCGTCAATTCCCGCCTCCATGGCTCTATCCATAGCTTCGGTGTGGTAGGCGTAGTTGCTCTTTGGCCCCGTTGGGTGTAGCTTCTCGTAGTTCTCCTTGTGGTAGGTCTCTTGGAACAATATATAGGTGCCAATACCTGCATCTTTCAGGCGACGATAATTCTCCACAGAGGTAGCCGCGATATTTACGTTTACTCGGCGAATTTCGCCATTTTTATGCTTTATGGAATAGATGGTTTTTATCGACTCCAAAATATACTCAATCGGTGCCATAGTGGGGTGTTCGCCTGCCTCTAAAGCCAAGCGTTTATGCCCCATATCTTGCAACGCAATTACCTCCTCGCGTATCTCCTCTTGCGTGAGCTTTCTGCGTTTAATGCTCTTGTTTTTAGCGTGGTAAGGACAATAGGTACAGCCATTTACACAATAGTTTGAAAGATACAGCGGAGCAAACATCACAATGCGGTTGCCGTAGAGCTTTCGCTTGATTTTCTGTGCCAAATCAAATATCCTACGATTAAGCTCATCGTCTTTGCACTCAAGCAATACAGAGGCTTCTCGGTACGATATTCCGCCTACCTTCTCCGCCTTCTCTATGATTTGCTCTACCAACTCGCGGTTGTCGGCATTTGCCTTTGCGTATTCGAGAGTTGCAAATATCTCGTCGTGGCTTATAAACTCCTCTGCAGTAGAGGATTTAGGGTTATATATTGTCATTTTTTTATCTGTTTTTTCTAAAGTTTCTAACTAAAATTCTTTTACTTTTTCTAAATCATCCCAAAAGTTTGGGTAAGACTTTTTTACCGTTTCAGGGTGGTCTATCTCTATGGATTTCCGCTGCTGCAATAGTGCTAAAGCCATCGCTATGCGGTGGTCTGAATGTGCTGACGCAAGGATTTTTCCGGTAGTTACCTCACGGCTCTTGCCTTGCCAAACAAGTGTATTTTCTGTTGCTAAAACATCATAGCCACACCTGCCGAGCTCCTGCTCCAAGGCTCTGAGCCTATCACTCTCTTTTATTCGCAAATTTTCCACGCCTCTGAACTCAAACCTCACTCCAAGCAGGCAACACATTGCCGATAGCACAGGCACAAGGTCTGGAGTCTGCGAGAAATCCTCAGAAAACTCCTTTGGCAGTTGCTCCAAGAAATCCTTTTTCTTTATGATAATCAATGAATTACCAAAAAAATCCGTATCTATGCCAAACTTCTGCATTATCTCGATAATTCGGCTATCTGGCTGGTGGCTATTTGGGTAGAAATTCCCAAACTGAAGTTCCTCCAAACCCTCTGACACCGCCACGAAAGCATACCAAAAGCTCAGCGACGAGAAGTCAGACTCTACCTGCTTCCGATAAGGCTTATAGCTCTGCTCTGAAATGGTTACTTTATTGCCATAAAACTCTACCTCCACACCACAATCTCGCATCACATCTGCCGTCAGATAAATGTAAGGACGAGAGCCTTGCTTTTCGGGTAGCTCTATGCTTAGTCCACCCTCGATAGTCGGTGCAATGAGCATCAGTGCCGAGACGAACTGACTGCTTTGGTTTGAATTAATTTTAAGACTCCCGCCACTTAGTCTCTTTGGCTTTATCCGAACAGGCAAGAAGCCACTCTCTCCAAGATATTCAATATCCGCACCCATCTGCTTTAGAGCATCTACCAAAGAGCCAACAGGTCGCCTTAGCAACCGATTTTCGCCTGTCAGGGTTACTTCGGAATGATGAAATTTTTTAGCAGAAAACAGAGCAAGCAGGAAACGCATCGCTGTACCCGACTCGCCTGCACTGATAAGGCTTTCACGAGAACGGACAGCGAGAAGCATATTTCGAGTGTCGTCGCAAGAGAGAGCAAGCTCCTCTGGCACGCTATAGCCCGAGGCAAGAGCCTCTACAGCCAAGAGCCGATTTAGAATGCTTTTTGAGGGAGGAAGCGTTATTTTATCAACTCCCACACAGCACCGTTTTTGCGACCAATCCATAAGTCTTTCATGAAAGTGCCACTTGTGGATTGTCCGCCTGCAATGTAGATTGTTGCCGTAGCATTATCCACTACCGTTTGAGCATTATAGCGAGGCACAAAGATTGATGATATAGCCATGTTTGCATCTGGCAGCTTCCAATTGATACCGTAGTCTGGCGAGAATAGGAAAAAGTTTTCACCTACGACACCGCTGGCATTACGTCCACCTATTACCATTAGCTTGTAGTCGTATTGGAACACGCCTACATCGCGGCGAGGCGTAAACATTGCTGCACTTGCGGCATTGATATTTACCCAATAAGAGCCATTTTCCGATGTCCACACCGAGTTGAGCAGCTTGCCGTTTTTGTCCTCTCCACAAACCAAATATACACGACTAACACCATTGCGAGCATAGTCTGTATAGACGCCTTCGCCCTCTACAGGGAATTCGTCTGGCAACCTGCCGAGTGACGAACTAATCTCAACCTCTGCCCAATTATTACCAACAAACTTAAATATCTTACCTTCGCTGTGCTTTACAGCAAAAAGCTCTTTGCCAATTCTAAACCAAAGGTGGTCTATCGATGTAGCAGTCTGAGTTTTAGTCCATTGCAAGCCGTCGCTTGATTTATAGAAATCCTTTCCCTCGGCAGCAAAAAGAGTATCGTTTGCAAGCGTAATATATTTTAGGTTCAAACTCCTTGGAAGTCCGCTTACAGAGTGCCTTTCCCAACTTTTACCATCTTTGCTTTTGTAGGCAATCAGCTCCGATGATGTTCTGACAAACCAAGTCAGAGTAGAGTCTCTATGCAAAACCTTCTCCTGCTCTGGTGTTTCGCCAAAGACACTTGAGTTTTTTGCCTGCCAAACGTACAGGTTTGGGTCTTGCTTATGCTCATAAATACGAACCTTGTATAGAGCCGTATGCTTTTTATCCTCCGACATTGTTTCGATATAGACAGTATCCGAGAAGTTTACTGTATCGTTTACCAAATCAAGTCCATCAAACTCCTTGGTACGAACTCCATTTTCAGATTCAAAAATCTTTAAAGAGCCCAGCTTCGTATAGTTCACAGTCAAGATAAGTGCATCTATACCTGCACCATATGGGAGCGAGTCGCTAGCAGTGATAACACGATCTTCCTCTTTGAATGTAACGCCACCCATATATACTGAGTCATTCAGACTCTTTATACTAATACCCTCAATAGTTGCTATCTCTGAACGGCCACTTTCATTTTTCAGACAAGAGGTTGCTAGAAACAGACTGATTATTGTTATAAAAAAATATACTTTTTTCATTTTTATCGTTATTAAAAATTGATGTTTATATATGTTAATCAAAAAAAATTAATTGATTATATCAAACCCACAGTACGGCACAAGCACCTCTGGTACTCTGATACCTTCGGGAGTCTGATAGTTTTCTAAAATTGCTGCAACTATACGAGGTAGTGCTAGTGCACTTCCATTGAGTGTATGGCAAAGCTCTATCTTGCCTTCGGCATTGCGATAGCGACACTTTAGGCGGTTTGCCTGATAGCTCTCGAAGTTTGATACAGACGAAACCTCGAGCCAACGCTCCTGTGCTGCTGAAAAGACCTCAAAGTCAAACGTAATACTTGAGGTAAACGACATATCGCCACCGCAAAGTCTCAGGATTCTGTATGGCAAGCCAAGCTTCTGCACCAATCCTTCGACATATAGCACCATCTCCTCAAGGCTCTCGTAAGAGTGCTCAGGTGTATCAATACGCACTATCTCCACCTTGTTGAACTGGTGTAGGCGGTTGAGTCCGCGTACATCTTTGCCGTAAGAACCTGCCTCACGGCGGAAACAAGCCGAATAGGCTGTCAGCTTCTGTGGCAGAGTGTTTTCTTGCAAAATCACATCGCGAAATATGTTGGTAACTGGCACCTCAGCAGTAGGAATAAGATAGAGGTCGTCTGCCACAGCATGATACATCTGACCCTCCTTATCAGGCAACTGACCTGTGCCGTAGCCTGAGGCAGAGTTCACCAAATATGGTGGTTCAACCTCAAGATAACCCGCTTTGCGAGCCTCATCGAGGAAAAAGTTTATCAAGGCACGTTGCAGACTCGCCACTTTGCCTTTATAGACAGGGAATCCTGCTCCCGTAATCTTTACACCAAGCTCAAAATCTATAAGGTCGTATTGCTTTGCTAAATCCCAATGTGGAAGCGAGCCTTCTGGCAGTTTTGGAATCTCTCCGCCTTGACGCTCCACCAAGTTGTCCTCAGCACTCCTGCCTTCAGGCACAGAGTCGTTTGGCACGTTTGGCACCTGAAGCAGCTTATCGAGCAACTCCTGCTCCAAAGCCTCAAGCCTATCGCCAATCTCTTTGCTCTGCTGCTTATAGACAGCTGTCTGCTGCTTTGCCTGCTCTGCATCTTGTTTTTTACCCTCTTTTATAAGCTGACCTATCTGTTTTGCAATCTTGTTTTGCTCGGCAAGAATAGCATCAAGCGAATTTTGTGTCTGTCTACGGCGAGTATCTATATCGATAATTTCATCTATTATCTGCTCTGCATCTGCGAAGTTTTTCTTCTTAAGCCCTGCAAGCACTAGGTCTCTCTCCTCGACAATTCTTTTTATTGTAAGCATAACTTTATTATTCTAGATTTTCAACCTGCAAAGGTACGAATTTTTATAGAATTGAGAAATTTTTATAGCAACATTTTTGCATTTATCTATCTTTTAGAAAAAAAAACGCACAACTCTCTGAACTACCCTACTATCTTATTTACTAATTGAATGCTTAATAAAGTCCATAAACAACGGATGTGGGCGCACCACAGTAGAACGATATTCCGGGTGGAACTGCACTCCTACAAACCAGTGTTTTGGGTCTTCTAGTTCGATTATTTCTACTAGATTATTTTGCGGATTGTAGCCTGCAAGCCTCATTCCATTCTCTCTGAATCTAGCGCCATACTCAGAATTGAATTCATAGCGATGGCGGTGGCGCTCAAATATAGTTTCTGAGCCATAAATTTCTCTTGCGCGAGTTCCATCTACAAGCTTACACTCATATGCTCCAAGCCTCATTGTTCCTCCGAGCTTTTTAATATTCTCCTGATCTGCCATGATATCCACTACAGGATTTTTAGTCTCAGGGTTTATCTCCGATGAATGAGCATCCTTAAGCCCAAGTACATTGCGGGCGAACTCAATAGCCATACACTGCATTCCAAAGCATATTCCTAGGCAGGTAACTCCGTTTTCACGAGCATACTTGGCTGTTATAATTTTGCCCTCTACACCACGTTCGCCGAAGCCAGGCGCTATGATTATACCATCAAACCCAGCTAACTTCTCTGCAACATTGTCGTCGGTAATATCTTCCGAAAGAATCATCTTTAGCTCGAGCTTACGGTCTTGGTAAGCAGAAGCATGCACAAGGCTCTCCACTATAGATTTATATGCGTCTGACAAACGAACATATTTACCCACCAAAGCTATTTTTACCGTCTCTTTTGCCTCTTTTAGTTTCCTTAGAAATACGTTCCACTCATCCATATCTGCTACTGTCTGAGTGTGGTCTATACCAAGCTTTTTCAGCACCACTTTATCTAGTCCCTCCTCTTGCATACGTATTGGCACCTGGTATATAGTCTTTAGGTCTGCACTCTCTATTACTGCATCTCTATCTACATTACAGAAAAGAGCTACCTTGTGGCGTATCTCTTGCGAAATAGGATGCTCTGTACGCAACACTATGATATCTGGCTGTACTCCTTCCTGCAACAAAACCTTTACCGAGTGCTGTGAAGGCTTAGTTTTCAGCTCGCCAGCAGCCTTTAGATAAGGCACGTATGTTAGGTGAATATTTATGCAATTATCTGCCATATCCCAACGTAACTGACGAATACTCTCGATAAAAGGCAAGCTCTCTATATCGCCTACTGTACCACCAATCTCGGTAATCACAAAATCGTAGTCGCCAGATTCTCCTAGATTAAGGATATTCTCTTTTATCTCATTTGTAATATGTGGTATAACCTGGACAGTTCTGCCCAAGTAGTCTCCACGTCTCTCTTTATTTATTACGTTCAGGTAAATACGACCACTGGTAACGTTATTTGCACGTTTGGTCTCGATATTTAGGAAGCGTTCATAATGACCAAGGTCAAGGTCTGTCTCTGTGCCGTCTGCAGTAACATAGCACTCACCATGCTCAAAAGGATTCAGTGTGCCTGGGTCTACATTGATATACGGATCAAACTTCTGAATAGTAACACGGTAACCCCTAGCTTGCAGCAGTTTACCTAACGAAGCAGAGATAATACCCTTACCCAACGACGAAGCAACTCCTCCTGTAACAAAAATATATTTAGCCTGTAACATAACGTTTTATATGATTTTTTATAAAATTTCAACTAAAATAAAGACCACATGAAGTTTCACTAAAAAACAAAAAACAGAGACAAACAGCCACACACTATCATTCACGTTCAAGCCTCTATTTAAGCCAGAAGCAGCAGATTCAATTATTGCAACTATCAGTCTATTAGAATTGTATTTTTTACCCTATTATGGTCAGAAGGCAAAGGTACAAAAATTTCTTTAATTGGCAATTGCGATTTTACCCACATGCTCATTATTATATTTCAATAATAAGGAAGATTTACTACGGTTTAATAACCAATAAATAGTAGACAGAATAAAATAAGGGTGGTAATTAGGTAAGTTTTTTAAATTCAATTATAAAAAAGGTTCAAGATAACTTTAGAGGATTTTCCCTCAAAATTTTCAGCAAAGTTACATAAATATTTTGATTTCTGCAATTATATCT
>CAYFSY010000097.1:0-6744 GCA_964345905.1 uncultured Paludibacteraceae bacterium
GTAACTTTGCTGAAAATTTTGAGGAAAAATCCTCTAAAGTTATCTTGAACCAAATAAAATAATCATGTCCACCAAACTTTTTACACCATTCAAACTCGGACCTATTGAGCTACGGAACCGCACTATACGGTCGGCGGCTTTTGAAAATATGGCTTATGGCAACAAGCCTTCCGAAGACCTAAAAAACTATCACGTCAGCGTGGCGCGTGGCGGCGTGGCTATGACAACTGTTGCGTATTGTGCTGTCGATAGGTCGGGCGTCTCGTTCGACGGACAGCTATATGTTTACGACGAGATAAAACCCGCTCTGAGGGAGCTTACCGATGCCGTGCATGCCGAAGGTGCCAAGGTAAGCATGCAGCTTGGTCATTGCGGCAATATGACGCACCGCTCTACCTGCCACTGCATGCCTGTGGGACCAAGAAACGGTTTCAACCTCTATTCGCCAACCTTCTACCGTGGGCTGAAAAAAGAGGAGATTAAGGCGTTGGTAAAACGCTTTGGCGAGGCTGTCGATTTTTGCCGCGACTGCGGATTCGATTGCGTGGAGATTCACGCCGGACACGCCTACCTTATCTCACAATTTCTAAACCCGACTATTAATCGGCGGCGAGACGAATACGGCGGTTCGCTCGAAAACCGCATGCGGTTTATGAACGAGGTGTTAGAAGAGGTAATGCTACACGCCAAAGACGATATGGCGGTGGTGGTAAAGACCAACATGACAGACGGTTATCGTCTTGGTGTCTCGATGGAAGAGTGCATCGAGATAGCTCGCAACATCCAACGACACGGTGTTCACGGCATTGTGCTCTCGGCAGGCACCGTGAGTGCTACGCCTATGCTGATACTCGGCGGTGCGATGCCTTATAAAACCTTGGCGTACTACATGGATATGAAGAAATTTTGGTGGCTGAAGCTCAGCGTTAGACTCTTTGGTCGCCTTGCTATCCCGCCAACAACCTACAAAGAGCTTTACTTTTTGGAGTGGGCAAAGCGGTTCAAGAAAGAGATTCCCGAGGCGAACTTTATCTATGTGGGCGGCATACAGAGTCGTGCCAACTGCGAAACGGTGCTTGCTGAAGGCTTCGAGCTGATGCAGATGGCACACGTGCTCATTCAAGACACCGATTTTGTAAACAAGATGAGGGAGGACGAAAAGCACAGGTCAGAGTGTTGTCGCTCAAACTACTGCGTTGCTCGCATGTACACGCTCGAGATGAAGTGCCACGAGTGCATTGATTTTTTACCCCGAAAGATAGAGAAAGAGATAGAAAAAGCAGAGGCGAGGAACAAAAAAACTATGTCATCGTCGCTGAAATAGTAAAAAATAGGCTGTGGAAAAACAGATGACAAATTCAGACAAAACAAATAAGTTTGCACTGGTAACGGGTGCTTCGTCGGGGATAGGCTTGCACTATGCCACGCAGTTGGCACGCGACTACGGCTACAATCTCTTGTTGGTGTCGAACCAAAAGGAGGAGTTGTAGCAGGTTGCCGAGAATTTGTCGCATACCTACGGCATCAGGGCAGTTCCCTACTACAAAGACTTATCGGCTCTGACGGCAGCCGAAGAGATTTACGACTTCGCCAAAGAGCGTTGCATGGAGGTGGAAGTCCTCGTGAACAATGCGGGAATACTCGTTTTTTATCCTCTTTGCAACACGCCAGCTAAAAAAATCGAGACACTGCTGATGCTACACGTAGTAACTCTCACGAAGCTCTGCCAGCTTTTCGGTGCCGATATGTGCGAACGCCACAGAGGTTATGTGCTGAATATGTCGTCGATGTCGGCATGGATGGCTATGCCGGGCATTCAGTGCTACAACGCCAGCAAGGGCTATGTGCTGAATTTTTCCAAATCGTTGTGGTACGAATTCAAGCCACATGGTGTCCGCGTTATCGCCATTACGCCGGGAGCAATCAACACACCGCTCTTTGATTTGTCCGATAAGCTCAGAAAGCTACTTCTCAATCTACGTATCTCGATGCAACCCGAAGTTTTGGTCAGAAAAGCGTTGAAAAAGCTCTTCCACAGTAAGAAAAAGAGCTATCTGCCGGGAGCGTGGAATTATATCATTGTCCCCATTATCAGCCATTTGCCAGATTGGTTGGTCTTTTTTGTGATGAAACGCCTAAAGCAATTTAAGTGAATTTATATCAAATAAACTCAACGAAAAATCTTACCTTTGCAAAAGATAAATCATAAATAAATTATAAATAAACCATATTTAAACCATGAAAAAAGTATTTATCACACTATTGGCAATATCGGCACTGCTTCTCTCCTGCAACGGCTCAAAGACAAGCCAAAAGCAAGATGAGCCGCCTGTGGCTCAGGCTGACACGCTGAAGCAGGAGGCTACGGAGACAAAGCAAGACACACTGAAGCCACTGTTTGGCTATAGGTTCGTCATCACGGGCGACTTCGACGGCGATGGCAGAAAAGAGAAGCTTGTAGAGCACTTCGTGTCGGGCATCGACGGCAAAGAGACAAACAAGTACTACGAAGGGCTGAAAAACTACGACCAACTCGTGGAGCTGACTATTGCCAAAGAGCCAGTGTCGTTTGTAGTCTCCAGCAATAAGCGACTCGACACGCTGCACATCGGCTCAGGCGGACAGCTCCTAGGACTCTCTTTTATGAAGAACGAGGGCGACCTCAACGGTGACGGAACAGACGAACTCTCTTACGTAGTAAGCTATGCAGACTGGTCGAACAGCAACACTTGCTATCTGGTAACCTACAAAAACAAAAAGTGGGTAGAGCTCTACTCGTTTGACGTGTGGGATTCGGAGATACCAAGCCTGCCGAGAACCACCAGCCACTATGGACTTTTTGGGCTCGAAAACCTCGAAATTGATGCAAAGAACGACTCTATCGACAGGCAAAAAGAGAAAGAGCTTTTGGAGTGGGAAGGGTTTATCAAGAAGCTCAAAACCAACAAAATCAAAATCATCACAGCCTCACAGATGGAGGAGGGAGAGCATATAGTCGATTTAAGGAATCCGAAAAAAAGGAGCGATTACTAAAACCATTAAAAACTCAATGAAACTGCATCGATGGAAGAAAAGATTAAGAGCTATTTGTCCGATTTAGAGAAAGAGAGAGGCATTGAAATACTCCTCGCTTGCGAAACAGGTTCGAGAGCGTGGGGATTTCCTTCGCCAGACAGCGATTTTGACGTTCGTATCATCTACAAGCACCACAAGGATTGGTATCTGAGCCTCACGGAAGAGAGAGACACAATCGAATACTTTCTCGACAACAACGAGATTGATATCAGCGGTTGGGATTTGCGTAAAAGCCTGCGGCTGCTTGCAAAGTCTAACGCTCCACTGCTCGAGAGGATTCAGTCGCCAATAATCTATAAGGCAGACAAAGAGTTTCTTGTGGGGATTAACTCTGTGGCACAAAAAGCATATTCAAGGATTGCCACAATACACCACTATCTGAGCATGGCAAAAAAAGCTCTCGATGATGTAGCTGGCACAGAGGAGTATAAGCTCAAAAGGTTTTTCTACGCTCTGCGAGCCTCAGTCGCTTGTCTGTGGATTTTAGACAGAGAGGAGATTCCACCGATTGAATTTGCAAAAATGTTAGATGAGTGAGTATGCCTGCAAATCTCAAAGCAAGGATTGCAGAGCTAATTCAAATCAAATCAACCATTAGCGAGACTTACCTACACAGGGGAGAGGCTGAACTGATAGAGTTTATGCAAAACACTATCCAAAGGACTGAAAGTGAATCTCAAAGACTGCCTGCTTCAAAGTTTAGAGTGGCGGAGTTGAATGATTTTTTCATTAAGACACTGGTTTGAATTATGACGATTGACGACTTACGAAATAGAGGATTGATAGTACTTGAATGCATCAGTGGCAGCAAAGCATACGGGTTGGACACTCCCACCTCAGACACCGACATCAAAGGAGTTTTTGTTCTGCCAAAAGAGGAGTTTTATGGCTTGAGCTATCTCCCACAAGTAAGCAACGAGACCAACGATATTGTTTTCTACGAACTTGGCAGGTTTATGGAGCTGCTTTCGCTCAACAATCCAAACATTTTGGAGCTGCTCAACACTCCTAAAGAGTCCGTTATCTACAGACACCCATATCTGGACGAAATTAAACCCGAATTGGTTTTGTCTAAACTTTGCAGAAACACTTTTGGGAAGTTTGCTCTGTCGCAGATAAAAAAAGCCAAAGGACTGAATAAGAAAATAGTAAATCCCATAGCAAAAGAGCGGAAAAGCATATTGTCGTTTTGCTTTGTCAACTACGAACAGGGAGCTATTCCGCTTGCGAAATATCTGGAAATAAAAGGCTGGGAACAAGAGAACTGCGGGCTGGTAAATATTCCAAACATGAAAGACATCTACGGACTATACCACTCCGAAAATCTCAACTTTGAGGGCATCATCAAAGGCAAAGACTCCAACGATGTCTGCCTTAGCTCAATACCAAAAGGAACAAGGCAAGAGGCTTTGCTATATTTCAATCGAAACGGCTACTCCACCTACTGCAAGGAGTATCGCGATTATTGGGACTGGGTGGACAAACGAAACGAGACAAGATACGAAAACACCAAAAGCCACGGTAAAAACTACGATGCTAAAAACATGATGCACGTATTCAGGCTTTTAGATATGGCTATCGAAATCGGCAGAGACAAAAAAGTAAATGTCAGAAGACCAAATAGAGACTTTTTGCTTGAGATTAAATCGGGTAAATTCGAGTACGAGGAGTTGCTAAAAATGGCAGAGCTAAAGCAGAAAGATATGGAGGCAGCTTTTGAAGGCTCAGACTTGCCAAACGAACCTGATTTAGCCGAGATAAACCATTTAACTTATAGGCTAAGAGAGAGGTTTTATAAAGACAAAGAGTGAGGTCAGACAAGTTAGTTTAGTTCAAATAAAATTCTTACCTTTGCAGAAACGATTTCCTAAACCATTAAAAAAAATGCACTACCTCAAAAAATCACTATTAATCGGAGCTCTGCTCGGCGTTATTGCTCTGATAGGAATCATCGGAGCGGATAGGCTTGTGCGGAGTGCGGCAGCCGATAAAACTTACGATTCAGTTGATGAAGTCCCACACAACCGAGTGGGCTTGCTACTCGGCACAACTAAGTTCCTCACCAACGGGCAGGTAAACCTCTACTATAAGTACAGAATTGAGGCTGCGGTGCAGCTCTTCCAAGCAGGCAAGGTGGATTTTATCCTTGTCAGTGGCGACAACTCCCATGAGCACTACGACGAGCCAACCACCATAAAAGCCGACCTTGTAAGCCACGGAATCCCCGCCGAGCGGATTTACCTCGACTATGCAGGCTTCCGCACATTCGATTCGGTTGTCCGCAGCAAAGATATTTTCGGTCAAAGTAGCATCACTGTCATCTCCCAGCAGTTCCACAACGAACGAGCCATCTACATTGCCAGCCGCAAAGATATAGAAGCCATCGGCTTCAATGCCAAAGATGTAGATGTTTACTACGGTTTCAAGACCCAGCTACGAGAGAAGTTCGCCAGAGTAAAGATGGTGCTCGACCTCACCTTTGGCAAAAAACCAAAATTCCTCGGCGAAAAGATTGAGATAAAGTAAAAAGTTATCCTGCAAAGAGCTCCAAGAAACAGACGGTTTTTTTTATATTATTCTATCAGGGAAGTTTTTTTTGTAATAATTGTAAATAAAAAAGGACTAACTTTTTAGGTTAGTCCTTTTTGCTTAATTATGTTCTTATCTTACCACCACTTTGATGGTTTCTATAGCACTTCCTGCACGGAGTGTTACCATGTAAACACCACTCGGATAGCTACTCATATCAAACTCACTAAAGTTTACTCTCATCGAAGAGGTTTGTAAAACTCTGCCTGCAATGTCTTGGAGCGTCATTGTGCCAACCTCGCCTATCATATTGCTTACTATTAAAGTAGTTCCATCAAGGTAAGCGTTTAGCATTGTGTAGCCTTGCTCTGCAATGGTCTCGTTGTCAACGTCTCCTCGAGTGATAAGGAAGCGATTTTCGTGCTTACATTCTATCGTTGGGCGGAATTCGTATGTAGTCTCCTCTCCACTGAGGTCAACAACGGTTTTTGT
Organism: uncultured Paludibacteraceae bacterium; assembly: GCA_964345905.1. GTDB lineage: Bacteria > Bacteroidota > Bacteroidia > Bacteroidales > Paludibacteraceae > F0058. The sequence continues at coordinate 6,097 of CAYFSY010000097.1, forward strand.
AGCCAAATCCACAAGTTTAAGGTCGGAGTAGCCGCCGAGGTTGTCTTTGGTGAGTGTGAGTGTGTACTCCTCATCTGCTCCAGCCTTGAATGCAATGTATTTATCAATTATACTCTTATCGGCAGACACCTGCATATTGCCAGCTTTTGTAGGCAGGAATAGTGCAGTTGTTGGCATATCCAGTTTTGCACCGTCAAAGCCATTGTCGAATCCAGCTGTAGTTCCAGACTTCTCAACTAAAAGTATTGCATCAGCAGAATTTTCGCTACTTGCCACTACGCGTAGGTAACCGCCACGCTCTGAGTCCTGTGCAGGGGCGCGTTGTACACCGCTGTTTTTCTGTAAGCCAGCATAGTTGAATGTCAGTTTGCGACTATCTGTTGAGTGAGTAGTCTCTGAGTCTTTATATTTGACCATAAATCCTTGCATTGAAGGTATTGATGCGCTCCAAAGTGGTGTGCTAACCTCTGTCGGGATAGCGTAGAATCCACCGGCTCTCTCAGCATCAGTTTTATTTGCTTGCCAGTCCGCTATGTGGCCGGTATTGTATAAATATACAGTTTTGTCTAAAGCATCATCAAATGTCAGTGAGCCTTTATCCATCGCCGCAGTGTATGAGTTTGCTACAACGTTCTGACCGAGCTCGTG
>CAYFSY010000098.1:0-416 GCA_964345905.1 uncultured Paludibacteraceae bacterium
TGATAGAGCCACTCTTGGTAGATGTAATGCGCTCCTGCATCTTACCCATCTCAGATGCCAAAGTAGGCTGATAGCCTACTGCCGAAGGCATACGTCCGAGCAGTGCCGACACCTCAGAACCTGCCTGAGTGAAACGGAAAATGTTATCAATGAAAAACAATATATCGTTACCTGAAGCATTTGTGCCGCTATCGCGGAAGCTCTCTGCTATCGTAAGTCCTGAAAGTGCCACAGAGCTTCTGGCTCCTGGAGGCTCGTTCATCTGTCCAAACACAAGCGTAGCCTGCGATTTAGCCAATTCATTATAATCAACTTTTGATAAATCCCAATCGCCTGCCTCCATAGATTTCTTGAAATCCTCACCATAGCGGATTACTCCCGACTCAATCATCTCACGGAGTAGGTCGTTACCCTCA
>CAYFSY010000098.1:426-6734 GCA_964345905.1 uncultured Paludibacteraceae bacterium
TTGTGCTGCTTGGCAACGTTGTTGATAAGCTCCATAATAAGTACGGTCTTACCTACACCTGCACCGCCGAAAAGTCCAATCTTACCGCCTTTCAGGTATGGTGCAAGCAGGTCAATAACCTTGATGCCTGTGAAAAGTATCTCAGTAGATGTGGCTAAATCCTCAAACTTAGGTGCCTCGCGGTGGATACTCATAGCGTCTTCGTGGTTGACTGGCTTCATGCCGTCGATAGTGTCGCCAATAACGTTGAAAAGTCTGCCTTTTACTTGGTCGCCTACAGGCATAGATATTGGTCTGCCAAGGCTCTCTACCTCCATACCACGACTGGTGCCGTCTGTAGAGTCCATAGCCACACAGCGGACGGTATCCTCACCAATGTGCTGTTGCACCTCTACAACCAACCTACTGCCGTCTTTGCGACTGATAGCCAAGGCGGTATGAATCTGTGGTAATATATCCTCTGTGCTAAACTTCACGTCTATTACAGGACCAATAACCTGCGAAATAATTCCTCTAATTGAAGACATATCTTATATTTTTATATATTGCTTTAATCTATTAATCAATCTGCAAAGTTATAATTTTTTTCGGAAATAAAGAGAAAAATGTGATGTTTTTGTTGAATTGATGATAGATTGTTTGAATGTTTTAAATAAAACATAAGGAGCAAAGGATAAAGATAAAAGATAAAATAATATGATTAAGACTAATCTCTCAAGTTGGCTTTTTTGTAAAACAAACTGTCTCCCCTTACAATTAAACCTAATTTAATCAAGATTGCTTTTTGTATGTCAGTGCCGCAAGAGCATTGAAAATAGTGGCAAAGATACCCAAAGCCATGAAGTTTTCCCACAACTCTGCAAAAGCTGCCCCTTTCAGATAGACTGAACGCAGTATATCTACAAAATAGCGTGGTGGTAGGATAGTTGTGAACTTCTGTGCCCACAAAGGCATTGAGTCAATCGGCGTGAGCAGCCCACTCATCAGCATAAAAATCATGATAAAAAAGAACATTACAAACACCGTCTGCTGCATTGTGTCAGAGAAGTTGGCTATTGTGAGGCTTATGCCAGAGATGGTCAAGATAAAGAGTATTGCGCCAAGGTAAATGACTTCTACAGAGCCCACAGGCACAAGCCCATAGGCAAAATGTGCGATAATCATTGCCACAGTAAGCACAAGTATTCCAATAATCCAATAGGGTATTAGCTTCGATAGAGTAAATGTCAAGCGGCTGACAGGTGTAACGTTTATCTGCTCTATGGTGTCACTCTCCTTTTCGCTTACGATGCTCAATGCAGGCAGGAAGCCACACATGAGGATAAATATGATAATCATAAGAGCTGGAATCATATAGTGGCGATAGTTGAGCGTGGGGTTAAAGCGGTTTTGCACCGTTACCAGCTCTGAGAGTTGTTGCGGGGTTTTCTCGCCGCGCAGCTCTGCAAGCGTTCTGGCTATGGTCTGTACAATATACTGAGTGCCTATCGAGCCTTTGGTGGCGTTCACTGCATTGGCTATTATGCTTATCCTCTCGGGTGTAGCTACTGTCAAGTCGCGTTCAAAGTGGTCGGGAATCTGCACAATAATATCAACCTTGCCTTTCTCCAAACCTTGCATAGCTGTCTCAAATTCAGCAGCTGTACTGATGAGCGAGAGGTAGTCTGAGGCATCAATGTGCGACGCAATGCGGTGCGATGCCGTCGAGCGGTCGAGGTCAACCACGGCGACATTGACGTTACGCACGTCCATTGTCATCAGAAGCGGGGCTAAGAGCATGATTATCACAGGATATGCCACAATAAATTTGGGCAGAAACGGATTCCTACGAATCTGCAAAAACTCTTTTTGTAATAACACAAGAAATGTTCTCATATTGCACTACTCCAATTTGTCGTTAAACTTTTTGAGCGATACAGCGATGAGCAGAATCGTCATGCCAAGCAGTATCGCACACTCTTTCCAAACCGCCACGAGCGGCACTCCTTGAATCATCATCTTGCGTGTAGCCTCTATATACCAACGAGCAGGAACAATGTTTGAAAGCACATGAAAGAACTTGGGTAAATTCTCAATTGGAAACATCATGCCAGAGAGCAGAAGCACAGGTAGCATCATTACCACTGCTGAGACCAGAAGTGCCACCACCTGAGTTTTAGCTATGGTCGAGACAAAGAGCCCGAGCGAAAGCGATAGTAGCAGGTATAACAGCGATAGCGACACTATGCCCAACACGCCACCCGACATTGGTATATCGAGCAGATAGTGTGCAAGAAATAGTATCGTTGCAAGTATGATACACGAGATGATAAAATATGGAATCATCTTGGCAAAGATGATTTTCACAGGACGCACGGGCGAAACCAGCAGCACCTCCATTGTCCCCGTCTCCTTTTCTCGCACAATCGACACCGAAGTCATCATAGCACATACGAGGATAAAGAGCAAGCCCATAACTCCCGGCACAAAGTTGTAGGCACTCTTCATTTGTGGATTGAAAAGCATTCTGGTCTCGAACATCTCCTGTTGCGACTTTGTGCCGAGAAGTATTCCATGCAGGTAGGCAGTTGCCGCACCTGCGGTATTGACATTGGCGGCATCGACAATCAGCTGTATCGGTGGTGTCGAGGGCAAGCCTGCAGAAATCTGTGCCATACGGCGGTCGTAGTCTGGTGCAAAACAGACAACTGCCCCCACCTTGCCCGAACGTAGCTTTTGGTCTATCTGCTCCTGCCCGATATAACCGCAGAAGGTAAAGTATTCGTTGTGTGCAATGCGACTAACAGCATCTTTTACGCCGTCGGTTCGCTCTGGTGCCACCACAGCCACATCTACGTTGTTTAGTTCGGTGGAAATGGCGAAGCCAAACAGCACCATCAGCGCTACTGGAATAAGCATCACAACAAGCATTGTACGCTTGTCGCGCAAGATGTGTAGCGACTCTTTTTCTACAAATGATGAGAAATTGTTTTTCATAGTGTCACTCTCCTCTTTTTGCATCTCGAGCCAGTGTGCGAAACACTTCGTCCATCGACTCAGCTGCGAATTGTTGTTTCAGTCGAGCGGGCGTATCGAGAGCTCGCACCTCGCCATCGACCATAATCGATACACGCGAGCAGTACTCCGCCTCGTCCATATAGTGGGTGGTAACAAATATCGTGGTGCCGCCCTCTGCTGCTTCGTAAATCATCTCCCAAAACTGTCGGCGTGTTACTGGGTCAACGCCTCCCGTTGGTTCGTCGAGAAAGACTACCTCGGGGTGGTGCACCGTGGCAATGGCAAACGAAAGCTTTTGCTTCCAGCCCAGCGGTAGTGAGCTCACAAGTGTGTCGCGTTCCGATAGGAAGTTTAGTCTGGTAAGCAACTCCACTATACGCCTCTCGGTATCCGCTCTCGAAAGCCCATAGATGCCTGCAAATAGGTTGATGTTTTCGCCAACCGTGAGGTCGTTGTAGAGCGAAAAGCGCTGGCTCATGTAGCCAATATGACGTTTAATCATCTCGCCCTCACGCACGACGTCGAACCCCGCCACTGTGCCACTGCCCGAAGTGGGGTAGCTCAACCCGCAGAGCATACGCATGGCGGTGGTTTTTCCCGCACCGTTTGCACCGAGAAAGCCAAAAATCTCACCCCGATAGACATCAAAAGAGATGTTGTTTACCGCCGTAAAACTGCCAAAACGTTTGGTAAGGTTGCGTACCGAAATTACTATATCACTCATCGCTTCATAAGGTTTATAAAAACATCTTCAATAGTAGGTTTAGTGGGTTCAATGCTTAGATTGCTCAAATCTCTCAACTGCTCCACAAAACGCTCCTCGCTAAACTCCGCATTTGCTACCATGTGGTGCGTCTGCCCAAATGGGTAGCACTCCACCACGCCCTCAACCCCTCGTGCTGCTTCGAGCAGAGCAAACATGTTGTCGGCACTGACGGCATAGAGCGTAGAGGTAAACTTTTCTACAATTTCCTTGGGCGTATCCACTCCCAATATTCGCCCCTCGTTGCAGAGTGCAATGCGGTCGCAACGCGAAGCCTCGTCCATATATAGCGTTGATACCAAGATGGTTATCCCACCCTCTTTCAAAGTTTGTAGCATATCCCACAGTTCGCCACGCGACACAGCATCAACTCCCGTTGTAGGCTCATCGAGGAAAAGCACGCTGGGGCGATGAATCAGTGCACACGATAGGGCGAGTTTCTGCTTCATTCCGCCCGAAAGTTTGCCCGCCCGGCGCGTGCGAAATGGCTCTATGTGGCTGTAGATAGGCTTGACCAACTCGTAAGACTCTTCAACACTGACGTCAAAGAGTGAGGCAAAAAAGTTTAGATTCTCCTCCACCGTTAGGTCTGGATAGAGCGAAAACCTGCCCGGCATATAGCCTACTCGTGTGCGTACGGAAAGGTAGTCTTTCACAACATCGAAACCATCTACCGTAGCCGTGCCTTCGTCGGGATTATAGAGCGTGGTAAGCAGACGGAAAAGCGTGGTCTTGCCCGCTCCGTCGGGACCGATAAGTCCAAACAGTTCGCCTCGCTCCACCGAAAACGACACAGAGTTCAGAGCCTTCACCTCTCCGAAACTCTTCGAAAGACTATTTACTTCGATGACACTCATACTACAGTTTTACGTTGCCGGTCAGTCCTATTCTGAGGCGACCATCATTTTTTACAGCAATTTTTACAGCATAGACCAGACTGGCTCGCGAATCTTTTGTCTGTATCGTCTTTGGCGTAAACTCACTCTCTGACGAAATCCAAGTAATCTGCCCGGCATACTCGTAGTGTTCGTCGCCTCCAAAGTCGGCTACAACCGTTACCTTACTGCCAAGTTTTATACCAGCAAGCTGACTGGAAGTAAAGTAGGCACGTAGATAGATATCGTCGAGGTTGGCAACCTTCATCAGCGGCTTGCCCACCGTAGCCAACTTGCCCGCTTCGGCGTATTTTACCAACACTGTGCCGTCGGTGGGCGACGCTATCTTGCATTTGTCGATGCGGTCTGCCAAGGCTGCCATCTGTGCCTCGATAGCTGCCGCGTTGCTGTTGATGGTAGCAGTGCTTTTGCCCAGTGTCGATAGCGTTGCAGAGAGCTGACTTTCGAGCACGCGTATCTGTGTCTCGACATCGTCGTACTGCTTCTGCGTTGCTGCACCGTCGCCCAGCATATTTTCCACACGCCTAAGCTCGCTTTTTTGCTTCGCAATCTGCTCACGCAGTGAGGCTACTTGTGTCTTTGTGTCTGGGCGACTGTCGAGTAGTGCTGCCAGCTGTGCCGCAAGCTGCTTGTACTGTAGATGAAGTTGCAGGCTGTCGATTGTGCCCACTTCAGCACCCGCCTCAACAGGCATACCTTCTTCAATTTCAAAACTCAAAATGTGTCCCGTAGCCTCTGATGAAACCACCACTTCGGTAGCCTCGAAAGTGCCTTGTGCATCAAATTCCGATTTTTTGCCGCACGACGATACTGTAAGCAGCACTGCGGCGATGTAGATAATTCGTTTCATACTATTATTCATTTAATGTGTGTTTTAGCCTATAAATAGCTTGCAGCAACTCTATCTCGTGTATTTTACGATTGAGCACTGCTGTGGTCTCGTCTGTGATTTTACGTAGCAAATCGGTAGCGTCGATAACGCCGTTTTTGAGCTTCGACTCTGCTGCCTCGCGTACCGAGCGACGCAACTCCACGATACGGGCATCATCTTCGACGGCTTTGCTAAGTCGAGCAATCTCGCCATCCTCCTGCGTGGTCAGCAGTTGGGTGTTAAATTGCAGCACTTCGCGCTGAACGGCTAATTGTTGTTGGGCTGTGTTTATATTTTCAGTGTTATTCTTTTTGGTATAAAATGCACCTATATTCCACAGCATACGCACACCCACAATGCCGTTCAGACTCCACTCGGTAGAGGTCATGTCCTGAAACATATCCATGCCCGGATAACCATAATAACCTTGTGCGAAGGCAGAGAAGCGGGGCATCACCGACGAATTGATAGCCTTTCTTTGTGCATTAAGCTTACTTTCCTGTGCATCGAGCAGAGCAAACTCTGGGCGCGACGATGTGTAGCTCTGAACGGCTTGCTCAGTAGGTCGTTCTAATTTATCGGAAATCAACGACTGACCAATGAAAATCTCCAGCATACGGGATAGCCTTTGCGAGACGCCTCCACCTGCCCCAGCTGTTGCTGGGCTGTAAGCAGCTCCGCCTCAATCATATTGACGTCTGCCTGCAATGCTACGCCGTTTTTATGATACGTACGCATACGGTTTAGATTGCTTTCCAGCACACCAATCAGAGCCTTAGCT
>CAYFSY010000099.1:0-6703 GCA_964345905.1 uncultured Paludibacteraceae bacterium
TGGGAGATTTAGACAACGAGTTTACACTTGATGCTTCTAAAGTTTACACTTTGTCTGGTAAGTTTGCAGTAATGAACGGTGGTGTGTTGAACATTCCTGCAGGAACAGTTATCAAAGCTACTCAAGGATTTGGAAGCTACCTTATAGTAGGTCAGGGAGGTAAGATCAACGCTACTGGTACAGCCGATAAGCCAATCATCATGACTGCAGATGATGATAACAACACTACTTCAGGCTACTGGGGTGGACTTATCATCAACGGTAGAGCTAAACTATCTGGTCCAGAGGGCGTAGTAGCTACTAGCTCTTGCGAGATCAACACAAACTTCCCTTATGGAGGTAGTGATGACAATGATAACTCAGGTATTCTTACATACGTTATGGTAAAATATGCTGGTGCTCGTGCAAACTCAGATGTTGAGCACAACGGTGTAACTCTTAACGGTGTAGGTAGAGGTACAAAGATTGAGAACCTTTTCATCCTTGAGAGTGCAGACGACGGCATCGAGCTTTTCGGTGGTTGTGTAGATGTAAAAAACATCTTGGTTGTAAACTCAGACGATGATATGTTTGACAACACACAGGGCTATCGCGGTAAGATGGAGAATCTGTATGGAGTATGGGAAGAGGGCTTTAAGACAAACGAGAAAGATCCTCGTGGATTGGAGTCAGACGGCAACCTTGACGGTAAAACACCAAATGATGTTAATCAGTCAGATTACACAATTGTAAACATGACTATAGATCTTACATTGGCTCACGACGCTAATCCTGACAACAAAAAGATCATGGACGACGTAATCAAAATCAGACGTGGTGCTAAGGCTAATATCCAGAATGCATTGGTAAAAGGTACAGGTGCTGTAAAAGACCTTGTTGATTGCGAGGACGGAGCAGGAAATGCAGTAGCTGGTACAGTAGTATCTCTAACAAACTCTTTGGTAAATCCTTTCACAGGCAAGGAGAAAAAAGCAGGTGAGGGTATCAATGTTGAGATCAATTCTGGAAATACTGGTTGTAGCAGAGATATCTTTAGCTGGACTAAATATAACTTTAAATAAAAAGTAAACTTAATTACCCAAAAATCTATTTCCAAAATTTCACACCAAAAATTGGGTGGGCTGAACTGAGAAGTTCAGCCTTTTTTATCATCTGCCGTTTATCTTTCTTTCGTAATGCTCTAATGTGCCGCCTTCGAGTATCTCTATCAGCGAACGAACATTGTAGGCGTAGTTGTTTTTTCTGTTTGAAAGCATGATGATGACAAAATCGTTCTCGTAGTCCATCCAAAACATAGTGCAGTAGCCGTTCCACAGACCGCCGTGATAGACGTAATGAACTTCGTGCATATCGTAGAGGTTGGTCATCATCCGGAAACCGTAGCCGTAGTTGTGTGTGCTTCGGCTTTCGAGGCTACGAGGCGTAAAAGCACTATCTAGCATACTCTCCGAAAGTAAGCAGCCCGAGCGAAGTGCGTGATACCATCTGAGCATATCATCAAGCGTAGAGAATGCTCCCTTATCGCCATAGACGCCGTCGAAAAAGTCTCGATTGTGGATATTTCTACCTTCGTAGCCTGTGGTTTTGGAGGCAAGCAACGAGTCGGGAGCGGTGCAGTCGATATAGGTGGAGTGCATTCCAAGCGGCTGGAATAATGTTTTGCGCATATATTTGTCGAAAGGCTTCTGAGTAACCTCCTCTACAATACGAGCCAAGACGGCATAGTTTGTATTGTTGTACTGAAATCCTCTATTTACGCTTCCAAGCATAGGAATTTGCGGGTCTGCCTCAGTGAACCAATCGACTAAGGTCTCGTTGCTTGGAGGCTCAGAGCCGTCTCGTAGCTTTTCGTCAAAGCAATAGAGGTAGTTTGGCAAGCCGCTACGGTGCGAAAGCAGGTCTGCAATAGCGATGCCGTTGTATGGAAAATCCTTGATGTATTGCTGTATTGTGTCGGTCAGGCTCAGCCTACCCTCCTCTGCAAGCCTCAGCACCGCCACAGCGGTAAACATCTTGCTAATCGACGCCAATTGAAAGGTTGAGTTTAATGTTAGTGAGTCTCTCCTCTGTAGGTTTGATATTCCATAGACATTTTTGTATAGCAAAACTCCCTTCTGCTCCACAAGTATAGCTCCATTGAATCCCCCTTGTACTATCCCGCGGAAATAGCTATCAATCTCTGCTCGCTTTGCTTCGGCATTTATCGCTTTGGATACGCTATCCCGCTCAGAATCGCTAAGCAGGGTAGCCTCTACGCAACTAACCATGTCGCTTTGCTCTGTCTGTTCACTTCCTTCTCTGCTGCAACTATGCAGCATTTTGCCCAAAGACAAATTGCTGGCAAAGATGCTTATTAAAATGTATTTTATAATCTTACTAAACAAAACTAAATTCGATTACTTTTTTGAATTAACTTTTTTGTGGGGACAAAGTTAATAGATTTATTCCTGATAAAAAACAAAAAAATGCTTCCCGACACAAAATCTTAGTCGAGAAGCATTAACTTATGCGAATATTATATCGAAAAATCTATATCAATACGCCCTTCTTCCGTAGCTATTGCCACCTCCGTAGCCACCGCTACGTCTCTGTCCTTGTCCATGACCGTATCTGCCATTGCTACCGCCTCTGTCGGTCTTTGGCTTAGATACGCTTACATTGATGGTTTTACCCTCAAAGTCCTTTTCGTTGAGACTGTCGATAGCACTCTGTGCCTCGTCGTCGTTTGGCATCTCTACAAAGCCGAAGCCTCTTGAGCGACCTGTCTCTCTGTCTTTAATTACGTTGGCTGAGCTAACTTCGCCATAAGTAGCGAAAAGCTCTTGTAGGCTGTCACTTGTTGTGCCCCAGCTCAAATTTGAAACAAAAATGTTCATTCTTTTTTGTATTAAAAATTTATTAAAACTACTGATAACCATCTGGTTACCATATTTTTCTTTTTTATAAAGCAGTGCCGAAAAAAGCACCAAACCACGATTTACCACAAAATTATGGTAAAACATCTTAAAAAAACAATACAAATAAGCTGATTTTGAGGTCGATTTTTTCGGACGATGAAAGGCTACTGCTCTCTAATGAGGAAAGACGAAGCAAAACATTGCTACAAAATGGAATTCAATAATAAAAACGAACTTGTTTGTTCTCTCAGGTTGCAAAGGTAATACTTTTTTATTTACCACCAAGCTAAATTTTATATTTCTGCACATTTCGCATTTACGAAAAAAATGATTTTAGAGTGATCTTTTTATAAAAAGATGTTGTTTATTTACAAAAAAATGATTAACTTTGAGGACTGTTTCACTTTTTAAATTATTTTAGCTTATGAAAAGAAAATTCTTTAATGCGAAAATCTATCGCAACAGTTCAGCAACCGAGATGATTGTTGAGAATGGTAAAATCACTCAAATCGGTGTTAACCTGCCTAAATGTGACGAGGAGATTGATTTGAAAGGCAAATTTGTTCTGCCACCCTATGTTGACCCACATCTACACTTGGATTACGTCTATACTCTTGGCGAGATGGAAGGAATCGGTGCGGCATCGGGAACACTTTTCGAAGCCATCGAAAACTGGCCCAAATACAAGGCTACGATGACCGCCGAAAGCGTAAAAAACTTAGCTCGAAAGGGTATCGAAGACGAAGTCTCGCAAGGTGTTCAGTTTATCAGAGCACAGACAGACGTTACCGACCCTAAGTTCACAGGCTTCAAAGCCCTTTTGGAACTGAAGGAGGAGATGAAGGACATTGTTGATATTCAGGTGGTTGCCTTCCCGCAAAACGGTATGTACACCTACAGAGGCGGAAGAGATTTAGTAGAGGAGGCACTGAAGATGGGTGCTGATGTAATTGGTGGAATTCCACACTACGAGCCAGCCAGAGAGTTTGGAGAGAAGTCTATCCACGACATTGTAGAGCTTGCTATAAAGTACAATGTGCTGATTGACGTTCACTGCGACGAGACAGACGACCCAATGGCAAGATTCGTGGAAATCTTAAATGCGCTGGTTTATATGGAGGATTACGGCACGAGAACGACTGCAAGCCACACCTGCTCATTCGGCTCTGCCGATGACTCTTACGCTTACAGAATGTTTGACATGTTCAAGAGAAGTAAGATGAACTTTGTCTCCTGCCCAACAGAAAATGCGTATCTGCAAGGCAGACAAGACACCTATCCAAAACGCCGCGGACTCACCAGAGTAAAGGAGTTTATGGAGATGGGTATCAACGTTGCGTTTGCACAAGACTCCATCAACGACCCATGGTACCCACTCGGAAGTGGAAACATGATGAACGTTCTGGACAACGGTATCCACCTGTCTCAATTCGCAAGCCCACAAGAGGTAGAGGTTGCATTTGACCTTATCACCTATAACGGTGCTCGATGCCTCAACATCCACGATGAGTATGGCTTGGAAGTAGGTAAAGATGCTAACTTTATCGTTCTCGACGGTGAAAGCGCCTGGGATTGCATCCGCAGACGTGTTGGCGTGTTGGCATCAGTAAGAAAAGGCGAGTTCCTTTTCAAAAAGAGACCAACAGAGTATGAGATTCCGCTGAAGATGTAAAAGTCTTAATCTATTACAAAAAAAGGCTACCTCTTTGAAAGGTAGCCTTTTTATATTATGCAGTCTTTTATCCCATCGGACGCAAAGTGTGTTTCGCAAAGTATGAAATAATCATTCCGGGAACAGCTAAAATGACTGCATACCAGGTAAGACTCAGCGCACCATAACGCATTAGTAAAACGCCTGCAATGGAAGTTGTAATCATAATAGAGAGATTAAACATACATGACTGTACCGACATTGCCACGTCTTTGGCTGTTTCCACCTGATTGCCGACTGCTGCCTGAAATAGTGTTACCAACGGACCAAATGACAACCCCCATAAGAAGAAGCCAAGATGAGAGATAAACATCGCTCCTTTGAAGAAATAAAATATCAGCATCGCTATACCAATGAAGGCAAACATCAACACCGTAAGTTCACGCAGATACTTGTCGATATACTTCGTTGCTACAACAATAGATATCAACGAACCTATACCAAATACAAGCAGTGCTATCTGGATACCGCCTTCGATACCTATTTCTGACACCAACTGAGTAATGTAGGTATAAACTCCGTAATGTGCACAAACGCCCAGGAAGGTAAGAAGAATTACCAACAAAATAGCTTTGTTTTTCAACATGGCAAAAGGCGAGGTGCTCTTTGTGAGCTTTTCACCCGGAGCTGATGGCAACATGAATAGCGAAAGCAGAGCGATTAGCACAACCAAAATGCCTAAAACAATAAACTCGATGCGCCAGCCGAATTTTTCTCCGATTGAAGTCATCAATGGCATTCCCAGACTGATACCCAATGTATTACCCGCCATAATTACCGCCACAGCTTTTCCCTGCTGATTTGGTTCAACCAATCGCATACCGTATGCAGCTATCATGGGCCACATCACGCCTGCACTGATGCCACCGAGGAAACGTAAAGCCAACACCAGATAGTAGTTGTGCACCAAACCCGATAAAATGTTACAGATAGCAAACCCAACCAACAGAATCAATAACAAAGTTTTTCTGTTAAATTGCATTGTCGCTGAAATCAGCGGAATACCAAAAATAGCCGATGCAATGGCATAATATCCAACCAATGAACCGCCTTGCACCTCGTTAATACCTAAGTCTGCCATAATTTGCGGCAAAACTCCTGATGGCATCAACTCCGACAAAATTCCCACAAAAGTAACCGACGACATCAGAATCATTAGCACCCATGGGAATACACCTAAATTTTTCTTATTAGTTACCATACAATTAAAGTTTAAAAAAGTGAAACAGTCCTCAAAGTTAGTCATTTTTTGTAAAGAAACAATAGTTTTTTGTAAAAACTTTAAGAAAAATTTCATCGAGGACACACAAAATTATATCCAAAAACATATGAAATACGAAAGCCCTGTGGTTTTATATGCGAAAGCAACTATTTCCCAATACAAAACTTACTAAAGATAGACCCCAAAACATCGTCGGTAGTGATTTCGCCTGTGATTTCGCCGAGGTGGTAGAGTGTCTCGCGTAGGTCTTGAGCTACAAAGTCGTGGCTTATGCCGCTCTGCAAGCCCTCCAGAACGCACCGAATCGAAGTGAGTGCTCGCCTCAGTGCCTCGTAGTGCCGCACGTTGCTTACTATCACGTCGCCTTGGCTCTCCTGCTCTATGCCCGATATTTCGATGAGTTTTCTCCGTAGTTGGTCGAGGTTTTGGTCGTTTTTAGCAGAGATGGCAATGTGTGAAATCTCTTTCTCCGCGAGCTCTTGGGATAGCTCCGATAGCTTTTCTGCCCCGAGGCGGTCGATTTTATTGATTGCCACAAGCAGCTTTGGCATTGGGTCGAGCTCAGATAGTTGGCTGAGTAGCAGCGACTTCTCGTCGTCTGTCTCGGTCGAGTCCACCAGCCACACCACTACTTGCGACTGCCGTATCTTGTCGTAGGTGCGAGCAATGCCGATGTTCTCTATCTCGTCTGCCGTCTGGCGTATTCCCGCCGTGTCGATAAACCTAAAGGTAATCCCCTCTATCACGGTGGTGTCCTCGATCGAGTCGCGGGTGGTGCCAGCTATGTCGGATACTATGGCTCGCTCGTCGCCGAGCAGGCGGTTTAGAAGGGTAGATTTCCCCACGTTGGTCTTGCCCACTATCGCCACAGGC
>CAYFSY010000100.1:0-6693 GCA_964345905.1 uncultured Paludibacteraceae bacterium
TTGGCTTTCAGAGCCTCCTCTTTTAGCTTTTCGTAAACGCTCTCTGGAAGCTGGTATTTAGCCTCAAAATCCTCAAATGTAGGATAACGCTTTTTGATACTCTTTGCCTCTCGATCAGTAAAATCCAAAACAGCTTGATTCAGCACACCCTTTGCTACTACATCGCGGTGGAACTGCGTGTAGAGCGTTGTATCGAGTGGCACAAACACGTCTGGCATAATTCCCCCGCCGCCATAGACCGTCTTGCGGAGCACCTTGGTGGTAAACTTCAGCGAATCGGGGAAGTCGATGCTATCGGAATTCTGCAACTCGCCGTGCTTGAGCCTTGCGAGCAGCTCCTTATGATACTGCTCCACCCCGCCTGCATAAGGCTTCTGGATATTGCGTCCGCTTGGGGTGTAGTAGCGAGCAACGGTGAGGCGAATCTCCGAGCCATCCACGAGCGAAAGCGGACGTTGCACCAAACCTTTGCCGAAGCTACGCCTGCCAACGACCACGGCTCTATCCCAATCCTGTAGCGCTCCCGCCACAATCTCCGACGCCGATGCCGAATACTCGTCAATCAGAACCACAAGGTTACCGCGGAATAACTTATCGTCTTTCGAGAAAAAGCTAAACCTCGGCTGATGACTGCCTTGGGTGTAGAGAATCTCTTTGTGCTTTGGCAGGAACTCGTCAACTATGCCAATAGCCGCATCCATCACTCCCCCCCCATTCATCTTGAGGTCGAGTATCAACGACTTGGCTCCCTTCTTTTCGAGCTCTTTCAGCGCCTTTTGGAACTCGTCGAGCGTGGTAACCGAGAAGCTGCTGATATTGATATAACCCACATCTTTGGCAATCATATAGGCTGCCTCCAGCGAGTAGAGCGGAATTTTATCGCGTGTAATGACAAAATCAATCGGACTCTTCACGCCTTTGCGGACAACCTGCACCTTTACCTTCGAGCCACGCTTTCCGCGTAACTTTGCCATGATATCACTTGTCTGCATCTTTACCCCCGCAATGCTCTGGCCATCTACAGTAATGATTTTATCACCCATCAGCACACCCACTTTCTCTGCAGGACAGTTGCGTAGCACATTGACTATCAGCAAAGTATCCTTTTGCATCTGAAACTGTACCCCTATGCCGTCAAACGAACCCTTAATCGGCTCGTTGGCACGCTGTACCTCCTTGGCTGGAATATATACTGAGTGCGGGTCGAGTTTTTCGAGTATCGCCACAAGTGCATCATCTACAAGTTTGTCTTGATTGATAGTATCGACATACATCTTATCGATAGCGTATAGCAACTGGTTTATCTTCATTGCAGATTTATTTTGGCTAAATGCATTTCCACTAATTGCAATTAGAGCCAAAACCACCAATCCATGCCAAATATTTTTTAACTTCATAATGTACAAAAACTGCTTAATTTTCGGCAAAGATACGAAAAATGTAGGAAAAGGGTAGATTTTTTGCTACTTTTGTGGGATTTTTAGGAACAATAGAAAAGATAAAAAAACATGCGTATAGTTAGTGGAAAATTTAAAAGAATGAGATTCGAGCCTCCAAAGGATATCAAAGCACGTCCTACAACGGACTTTGCCAAAGAAAACATTTTCAACGTTATAGGCAATATAATCGACTTCGAGGGGATCCGTGTGCTCGACCTCTTTGCTGGAACTGGCAGCATCAGCTATGAATTCATATCGCGCGGTGCCGAACGAGTTACTGCAGTAGAGATGAGTCAGCCTCATATCAATTTTATAAGAAAAACCTCCGAAAAGCTACAAATTGATAATCTTTCAATCTATCGTAGCGACGTTTTTAAATTTCTAAAAAAAGATACTTCGAAGTACGACATAATCTTTGCCGACCCACCGTATCAGATACCACACTTCGAGGAGTTGGTGCAATTGGTCTTTGAGCGCGAGCTACTAAAAGATGACGGTATGCTTATCATTGAACACGGTAGCAACGTTTCGTTCTCAAACCACGAACACCTATTCGACTATAGACATTATGGTAGTGTAAACTTTAGCCTTTTTAGGAATTGAAAAATTGACTATCTTTGCAGATTGCAAAATATTTTGGAATAAAAAAACAGCAAGTGGTGCGTAAGATTGCCAGGTTCATAAAGAAGTTTTCAGCCTCCCGCGGTAAAGTATCTATGTTTCTGCGGGCACAGTTGACGTCTCAAGTTGCCACTGTGGTAGATAACGGCTTGGCTTTTGCTCTAAAAAAACTCCTCGACATAAACCGTATTAAGTCAATCTCGATATTCTCGCATGGCTTCGAAGCGTATGTGTTTGCCACTATGGTGGGACAGCTCTTCGGCGGTCTGACGGCGTGTATTATAAACTACCGCTGGACTTTCAAAAGCCTGAATATCAAGTTCCAATACGTGCTAATACGCTTTGTGCTGGTGTGGCTTGTAAGCCTTTTCCTCAACACATTTTTCACCTTCCTGCTTACCGAATGGCTCAAAGAGACTCCTTTTGTTGCCTCAATATTTGGTGAATACAATTCAGACGACATATTTATATTTGTAAAGCTATTTGTGGCTCTAATAGTAGGATTTGTATGGAATTACCTGATGTACAAGTATTTTGTATTTCGTGATGTGAACTACAAAAAGTTCTTCCAAAAGATACTCAAAGGCGATAAGATTAGATGATTTTTATTGGTTTAACAAAAACAACACCTTTATTTTATAAAAAAACGTGTGATAATATCTATTGTAGTAGCACTTTTGCTTAGCATAGGATACGTCTATCTATATCTTAACCCAATTTTTATCGGCGAAAGCTTAGATGACACTGACAGTTGCCAATGGACTGGGAATTTATGCAATCCCATAGAAAACATTGATTTTTCTGAAGGGGACAACAAAATAATAATCTACACAAACTGGGAAGAGGTTCGATTCTTACCCAATGGAGTAAAGCAAAGACCACTCCTTTACTGTACAGATAATGAAGTGATTCAGCGCGTTCAGAAGCACTTTGAGTTTGAGAGAATTAGTGACGACTGCGTGGGAACAACTGCCTTTGACAGCAGGATCTGTTTTTTCATTTTCTATGAGATGGTTTTTCAAAGCCTTATGATGATTGACGAGAGTATAACCATTCATTTCGAACAGACAGGCTGGGTTTTCTCCACAACATACGAAGCTCTGAAACATGACTTCGCCAAATTCAAGCCAATGTACTTCCCAATTGTAGTGTTTTGAAAAAAGGGACAAACCCAAAAGTTTGCCCCAAAATATCTTTTTGTCGTTATTCTTTACCCTTATCCTCGTATTATCTGATACGATTCTTCTTCTGCCATGGAGAGCTCCAGTCCTCGATACAATTACAAGGCTCCTTATTACCAAGGTCAAATAGTAGAGTGAACTTCACTCCTACCATCAGCGGATTGAGTTTTTTGTTCAACGCCTCTTTCGAGGTCAATACCGAGTTACTTTTAACAATACTTATTTGTGTCAAATCCGGATTAGCCACATTGACACCCTCAACTCCTATAAAATCACCGTTGCTAACTACGTTTGTAAGCACATTCTTACCCTCAGTTGGTAGTGGGTTCATTCCAAAATATGCTCCAACAGAATAATCTACAAAACCAGCCAATCTATAGTGCCAACGAGTTTTTCTCTTGTTGAAAAACATAATTTTACCAACTTCGAGCGAAGCCACCACATTAAAATCAAGCTTTACTGGGTTACTGCCACCAGACTTGAAGTCATCGTAGTAGTGCTGTCCCATATCTTGTAGAGGATCCATATATGTTGGATAGAGTCCTCTAGTTGTATATTTTGCTTTAGTCCTAGCACTTCCAAGCATATTTATTCCGAATTTTCCCCCAAGTAAGAAGTACATTCCAGAAGGGTATTTTGCACCGAACTTCAATGGCACATTTAGGTAGCCAATGCTATAGACATCTTTATAAGCAGCAAAATCATACTCCATTGCAAACTGCTCTCCTTCGGTATCTTTCATACCCGTGCCGTCTTTAATTTTTGGCTTACTGCCATCAGGCAGGTTGAGCATGTCTTGGAAAGTAATAGCATTACCAGCATCGTCCACAATAGTACCTACTTGAGTTATAAATGGTTTGAACTTGTGTGAAGACAGCTTGTAGTCAAACTCCGCACCAAGCGATACTATAAACCTACGGTAGTGGTATTCAAAACCCAATCCTACCAAACCACCTACACCACCCAAAGGCTTCACAAGTCGCTCCTCTTCACTAATCACTCTGTCGTGTAATAAATTGGCATAACCACCAGCTCCCCAGAAGTTTAGATAATACTTATGCATGTGCTGCGCATTAACCTTAGCAATTGACAGAAAAGCCATTGCTACAACCAATAAAACTAATCTACTCGTCTGTCTCATAAACAGTTATATTTTTTCTAAAACACTCAAATTTATTTTCTCGGCTAAATATATAGAGCATATAAGCCATTATATATTTTACGAAAAGCAAAGTTAAGTTTTTTTTCTCTAAAACAAACTTTTTTGCTACTTTTTTATAAAAAAACTCACTTTTTATATCATTAACCTACCTCATTGAAAGCACACATACTACCGTTCCATTTACCTTAACCACTCCTTTAAACGCCTGAATTTTAACAACATACACTCCCACTTCTGCTAAAGAACCGCTATTATTGCTACCATCCCAACGCAAAGTTCCACTCAATCCAGCCACATGATTGCGTACCAATCGCTTAACCTCTACTCCTGTAGAGGTATAAACTGTCGCCGAAATAGAGTATCCCTCTTCTGGTAATTTGTAATTCAGTAATAGGAAGTCGCGATATCCGTCTTGGTCAGGCGTAAAGGTCTCGTAATCAAGCCAAAAAGCCTTATCTGAATCGGTTGGAGGCTCCACGTTGTATTGCGAATTTTGGCGAGCAGGCGTAGCATATTTCTCTGTGAAAGCCGCACTCTGCCAGTTATTTGGGTCTTGTGTAGGCTTGTGTGGATTAACCCTTTCGAGACTTACACCCTTTGAGTTTATCACCACTGGCGACTGCATTTTGTCTGTGTACGAAAATTCGTCAATAATGTCTCCATTGGTTTTGCAAACGACTACATTACCCTCTGTGTTTGATAAAGAAGGGATTGAGGTCTCGACCTTCAAGCCATCTCCGCAGTCGTAGGCTTGGCAGATAGAGGCTATCCCACCCGAAAGTAGCAGATATTGGTTTGGAAAAATCAGAATGCTATCCGTCGCAATCGCTTTACGACTATTCAGGTTACCCTCTGAGTTGCGGTTGGTAACGAATAGTGTGGCTAAATTCAACACTTTAGCACTCCTATTGTAAAGCTCTATAAACTCGGCAACGCCGTCGGGAGAGTTGTAGAGCAGTTCGTTGATAACTAAATCAGCTGCCATAGCACTATCTGGACGAGCAATGCGAATTTTTCGGCTATCTAAAGCAAAACCCGAAACGCATCGCAAGCCGTTTATTTCAACATCTACCGTATCCTCCGAAAAATCTTCTGCAAACTCAAGCACCACCACATCGAGCTTTGGCTCTTGAGGGATTATCTGACTGATAGCTGCATTTGAAACATAGTTCGCCACCTTGCTCAACTCCTCAGCAGACATCTCCTTGCTGAACTGTATCTTGATAGCATTTGCACCAAAAAGCGAATGGTATAGCAGTTCGGGTGCAATTTGGTCTGGATTAGAGCCTGCCACAGAGTTTGCTTGTCCGGGTGTGCCACCTACGTTGCTTACCGCAGGCTTCCAGTTTCCACCATAATTGTGAAGATTATTTAGGTCTATCCTCTCAAGCGAAAACCCTCCATCTTTCTTAAACGATTCGCTACCATACCAGCTATCAGAGTATTCAGTCCAAGTAATTACCCCACCCTCTGGGTTTCTCAGCACAATTATTCCACCAGAATTAGGCAAAGCAGGCAGAGTCCTGACGGAAATCACATTCCCAAATTCCGCAAACTCAGTACTAGCAGCTTCGCTACAAATAATAGCATAAGATTGCGGTTCAATCGTGCCTGCAAGAATAGTAGCTGTAGTCTTGCCTACACTCAGCTGCCAGCTTGCCAAGTCGATAAGTTCAGCAGTGCGATTGTAAATCTCAAAAAACTCCTGTTTTGGTAAGCCTGCTTGCGGGTCTGGGTCTGCCATAATCTCTGAAATCACAATAGAGTGCCGCTCCGTATCTTGTGGCACATAAACGTATGGCTCACCTATAACCACAAAGTCGTCGAAATAGTAATTAGCTTTGTTTGATGATGAGAAGTTTATATAAACACCCGAAAAAGACGAGTTTGTAAC
This sequence comes from uncultured Paludibacteraceae bacterium, assembly GCA_964345905.1. Classification (GTDB taxonomy): domain Bacteria; phylum Bacteroidota; class Bacteroidia; order Bacteroidales; family Paludibacteraceae; genus F0058. The sequence continues at coordinate 6,298 of CAYFSY010000100.1, forward strand.
CGCATTATCAGCCACCACTTCTCCCTCTTTTACAAAATCAGCCTCATCGGCTCTTTTCGACCAAAGGGTAAAGTTCCACTGGGAGTCGCGAGTGAGTTTTACCTCCAAATCATTGCTTGAAGCAGAAAAGCGGTTGTCTGCTCCACTTATAATTTCGGTTGTAGTAGAGCCGTTCTGACGATATAGCGAAACCTTTTTCTTCGTTCCTCCAACTTGTATGTAATACCCCGATAGTTCTGCATCCTTAAGATCTGAGCGGTCTGCCATAACGTAGAAGCGCACATAGTTCGAACTCGTAAGCGTAACATTTGCTTTTATTTTACATCTCCATTCCGCATTTACAGTGCCTTTTGCTGCGGTTGAAAGGTATGCTTCCAACGAGCCACTACCCCAGGC
>CAYFSY010000101.1:0-6684 GCA_964345905.1 uncultured Paludibacteraceae bacterium
AACAACCGCTACCACTTTTCAAATAAATCACTAACTTTGCCTAAAATTTCTTTTTCGTAAAATAGAATGATAGCGACCGCACAGATAATTCTACCACTACCTATTGGTAATGATTACTTTACATACACTATCCCCAATGAGCTTTCGGGAGAGGTGGCTGTAGGCAAACGTGTAATTGTAGAGTTTGGCGGACGCAGGCAGATGACAGGCGTAATACTCTCCGTCGGTGAATCAGAAAACTCAGACCGCCTGCGCCCAATACTGCAAGTGATAGACGAAACTCCAATACTCAACCAAACAAATCTAAAACTTTGGAAACAGATAGCAGACTACTATTTGGTTTCGCTTAGTGATATAATGCGTGCTGCTCTACCCTCTGCCCTAAGGCTTGAGAGCGACACTATCATACGCCGAAACCCAGAGCAGCAGATACCAGAAAAGCTATCGAAGCGAGAGGTTGAAATCTTGGATATTTTACCAAAAACCAAAGCCATAAATATAGACCAACTTGATAAACAATTGGGGTTTAGCTCAATAGCCACCATTCGCAGGCTTGTAGAGCAGGATTTGGTGGAGATAAGCGAGGAGCTTACACCACGCTACAAACTGCCTACAGTGGATTTGGTAGAGTCGCTATTCTCATTGGACAATCAATCTGAGATAGAGGATATAAAAGACACGCTAAAACGTGCCAAAAAGCAGTTGGCAATAGTAGAGAGGTTTATAGAGCTAAAACAGAAAAAAGAGACAATAACCAAAGCAGAGCTACTAAAAGAGAGCGAAGGCACAACTGCACAGCTAAACGATTTGGTAAAAAAAGGAATTTTTCAGATAAACACCGAGCTTGCTCAAAAGCAGACAGAGAGCGAACTTAAAACCATTCCTCTTAGCAAACTAAGCAAAGCACAATCCACCACTATTGCCGAGATACGCAGCGGATTTCAGACCAAACGCACCTGCCTACTACACGGCTTGACCTCGTCTGGCAAGACAGAGATATATTCGCACCTAATCCAAGAGTGCTTAGAGAGAGGGAAAAACGCTCTGATGCTCGTACCCGAAATCGGACTGACAGGACAGCTCGTCGAGAGACTTAGCAAATGGTTTGGCTCAAGGGTTTTGGCGTATCACTCTGGCATCTCGGAGAGAAAAAGGCTCGAAATAAGAAACACGATACTTGAGAATGACACAGAGGCGAGGCTGATAGTAGGCACTCGTTCAGCGGTATTCTTGCCATTCCAAAGCCTTGGATTGATTGTAATAGATGAGGAGCACGACACTTCGTTCCGCCAGATAGACCAGTCGCCACGCTACAACGCAAAGGTTGCTACGGCATTCATGGCGGCTGAGTTTGGTGCAAATATCCTGCTGGGTTCGGCTACGCCAAGCATCGACTCGTATGCAATGGCTACCACAGGCAAAATCTCTATGGTAGAGCTTTTTGAGAGATACGGCGAAGTAAGCCTACCCGAAGTCGAAGTAATAAACCTAAAAGAAGCGTACCACAAAAAGCGAATGCGGAGGCACTTTTCTCTCGAACTTATCGACAGAATAAACCAAACCCTCACAAGAGGCGAACAGGTGATACTCTTCCAAAACCGTCGTGGCTACTCGCTTTCGCTCTCGTGCTCGGATTGCGGTGCGGTAGAAAAGTGCCCGAAGTGCGACGTGCCACTCACTTACCATAAAGCCATCGAAGCGATGAAATGCCACTACTGTGGCTTTATCAAACGGTTTGGAATAGGCACCTGCAATAAGTGTGGCTCTAAAGAGATGGACTTCAGCGGGTTTGGCACAGAGCAGGTGGAGCGTGAGGCACGTGAACTATTTCCCGACCACAAAGTATCTCGGCTCGACTTCGACACAGCCAAAGGCAAAGAGACTTTTAGCCGAAAGATAGAGGAGTTCGAAGGGGGGAAAACTGACATTTTAGTAGGAACGCAAATCATCGCCAAAGGTATAGACTTCTCTCGCGTAGGACTTGTAGCGGTGCTCAATGCCGACAACTTGGCAAACTCCACCGACTACAGAGCCACTGAGAACGCATTCCAAACACTCACACAGATATGTGGCAGAGCAGGCAGGAAGCAGCAAGGCAGAGTTGTGATTCAGACATACCAACCGCAGGCAAATTGGCTCAGATGTGTGGTAGATAATGACTACAAAGGATTTTTCATGGCAGAGATGCAAGAACGCCACCTATTTCGCTACCCACCATATTACAAGCTGATAACCGTCACTTTACGCTTTGCAAAAGATGACAGGCTAAAAGCCACCGCAGGCTTTTTGGCTAAAATGTTTAGGCAGAACCCACAACTTGAGGTACTCGGACCAGACTACCCCGCTATCGCTCGGCTACGCGGAATGTACCAGCAGAAAATCCTGATAAAAACCCTCATCTCTACACCTCAGAGTTCACTACAAAACTTCATTTACTCCTGTATAGAACATCTCCGTACATACAAAGAGTTCCGAGGCATACAGATAGCAATAGAGGTGGATTGATTAAAATGATGATTTTTTTTGTATATTTGCGAAAATTAATCACAAAAAACAGAAATACAATGAGACAGACACTATGCATCGGGATATTGTTATTTAACTTTGCTTTCGGCACAAACTTTGCCGTAGCACAGAAAATTCCATACATGACACTGATAGACAGCAAAGAGATGAAGTACATCGACAACAGCGAGATCTCCATACAGAGTTGGCGAGAGTATGAGGCTTACCTTGTAAACAGGTATGGTGCTGATTCAGAGGAAGCTCGTTTGGCGTTTCCAGACACAGCACTTTTCAGAAAGCACTACACCTACGCCTATATATCGGCTACAAACTGCTGCAGATACGCAAAAAGAGATGTGGAATTTATGAAAAGGAACTACCATAAATGCCCAATGATAGGCGTATCTTACGAGCAAGCCCTCGAATACTGCAAGTGGCGAACAGCTATTTACAACCTTAGCAGCCTAAAAGGTGTGGAAAAGATTGAGTTTTCACTGCCTACCAAAGAGGATTATAAAAGAGCCGAAAGCTACGCAGAGATAACCCACAACCCGCCTCTTTCTGTGCTGAAAAACAGGAAGTCTGGCAAGCCTTGTGGCATCACGGATAACGTCGCAGAATACACTTTCGGCGACAGACAGAAGCCTGACGGCAGAGCTTTAGGGTTTAGGTGTGTGGCGAGAATAGTTTTGAAAAAGTAAGTCTCGTTTATTGTTACCTTTGTCAAACTCCTTAATTACTCAATTTTTCTCCATAAATACCTGCAGTAGAGTATCTCGACAAGGTATGTGAGGCTGAGCGAGAGTGCTACTAAAAATATGTTTTTGAACAAAAAAGCAGAGATGCTTACCGTGATGAGCATTACCGCCATAGAGAGGAATTTTTCGCGTACAATGAACGAGTATTTGCCGTGTGGCACAAAGACAAAGTTTGCGTAGCAGTCGCCGAGCAGGTAGCCAAGTATGGTAAAGCCCAGAATTATTGCCAGCGGATAGGCAGCGATGAGGTCTCGCCCGCCGAGCAGTAGCGTAACGGGATAGCCGAAAATTGCTATCAGAGCCACTATCGACAGCGATATTATCACTTCGTAGCGTATAATCCGCTTGACGCGGCTCTCGGTGTGGTTGGCTATGACGTTGGGAAAAAGTGCGTTGTTTAGCGACGAGACGAGCATTCTTGGCGTCAGCACCAGCTTATTGGCGAGGTCGTAGATAGCCACCGAACGCATGTCGAGCCCCAAGCCTATAAATATCGCCACAGACGACTTTTTAATTGAGTCGAAGGCATTTGACCAGAAAAACGGCACCGCACCGCGGAACGCCTGGCGAAGGTAGCCCAGCCCCACAAAATGCAGCCTAATCCTCTCTACCCTAAGCAGATATACGAGCGACGCCGCAGCAGAGGCAACTATCGTCGCAAGCATCATCCACGCATAGAGCTCCAAATCCTCTGGACTGCAGACAAACAGCAGCACTGCGGGTATCATCAGCAGCTTTATCGAGAGGTTGATGTAGGTAATGATTCGCATCTTTTCGATGGCTTGGAAGTACCACACAGGCGGCATTATCTGAGCGATGTTTACAAAAAAGAGTATCAGAAAGAGCCGAGAGTACCTCTCCATAACCTCCACAAACTCCAGCATCGGCAGCATCACAAGGAAGCAGGCGAGCATCATTATCAGCTCTGAGGTGATTACGCCCGAGACTACCCTACTCTTTAGCTGCTGGTTGCCTTTGTCTTGTGCCACAGCCTTTATAGCGGGTATCTCGAACCCAAACGAGATAAAAATCTGCAGCAACTGCATCGACGAGAATACAAAGACAAACTCGCCGTAAGCCTCGCTGCCAAGCACGCGTATCAGGTACGGGTAGAGCAGAAGGTTTATCAGCATGATAGCACCAGAAAGAAAGGTCATCGAAACATAATTTTCCGCCACCTTGCTATTTCGCTTTATCCTCGCTATCAAATCCTTTATCATACAGCCTTTTAGCCTCTTTTTATCTTAGACGAAATCCATTCAAACAGTAGCCGAAACCTGCCAAAGCTCCAAAACTTTGTAGCTCCCGCGATAGAGAAATCCGCCAAAATTTTTCGGCTCTTTATCGGCATAAAAAATAGGTCTTGAAGCAGACTCTTTGGCTTAAAGCTAACGCTGTTTGAGACGTTGCCGCCGTGGATAACCTCAAGCCACATCGGGGTTCTGAGCCTCCTGACGTGAACTGCAACTCCGCTCGGAACAGAGTCGTGAGGGAAGCTAAGCACCGTCTCTATTTCGCTCGAAAAGCTCTCTGCCAAAGTGGTAAAGTGGCTAAAGCGGAACTCGTGGCTTTTGAGTACTCCCCGCTGCTCCACCAGCTGCAAGCCACGCTCAAAATCTATCAGAGCCTCCTGCTCCAAGCCCGCAAACTCCGCCTGCACCCGCTCTACAAACTCTCGGTGTAGTGCATCGTCGTTGTCCAGGCGAGTAGTTAGGATAAACTTTGGGTTAAGCTGCTGTTGCTGCAACTCTTTATGTATCAGTGCGTTTAGCTCGTGGTATAGGTTTTCCGCTTGGCTTTGGTTTAGGAAAACTGCTCTGAAAAAGCTCTCTTTGCTATACTCCGCTATCCGCTCCCTGAACTCCGCAGGCGTTGCTTCGTCGAAAAGCACAAACCATAGGAACCGCCCACTGCTCTGCCCCTTTACCGAGCCGAAGCAATACCTCTCGAATAGCCTAAACCGCTCTGATAGCCACTCGTGGCTGACGTTCCGCCCCTCAGGATAGTCCGAGCTCGGCAGGTTGAACCGCGTGAGTATTATGTGCTGGAACTCCTTTCTCATCTGACTGCTCGTTTATACCTCTCTACCAACTCTCTGCCGATGGTCTCCTCGCGGAATTTATCGGCTACCTGCCTGATGTGCTGCGGGTTGTACGCCTCGATGTTTTCGATGACCTCGTCCAACGCCTCCGCCAGCTCCTCCACGCCACCAAATCCCACCAGTTTGCCCGTCTGCTCGTCTATCAGCTCGGGTGCAATGCCCGTTGGGGTCGACACCATAGGCACACCCGCCGCAAGGCTCTCCATGATTGAGACACAGGCGGTCTCGTAGTCCGAAAATATCACCGAAAGGTGGCTGCTCCAAAACCACTCTGCAACCTCCCTCGGCGTCTGTTCGCCTACGAACCGCACCACTCCTGCGGGGAAATCCAGCTCGCGAGCAAGCTCCTTCATCGCCTCGAAATCCACGCCTGTCCCCACCAACACAAGCTCAAAGTCACTTCGCTTTTGGCTTAGAATCTTGACGGCATGCAGTATGCCAGAGATGTTTTTCTGCCTATCGAGGAAGCAAGAGACGTGCAGAATCCGCCTCTTTTGGCTATCTTTTTGGTCTGTGCCATTGTAGAAAAAATCATCTACCACGTTGTAGCAAATGCCGTAGTTTGCCTCAATCTTATGTCGTTGCATCGCCTGCTGTAGCATTTTCGAGACCGTCATCAGCTCCTCTGACTGCTTGGCTACAAGCTGAGTTAGCTTCCTACGCCAAAAGCCTTTGTATAGCGGATTTTGTGGCAGGTATCGCGTCCAGTGCTCGATGATAAAGTACGGTATCCAGTACTTTTTCTTTAGATAATACGCCAAAAGTCCGTTTCTCGTAAGGGTGTTTACCTGCGACACGTCTGGCTTGCCAAAGCTCTCTAAAACCCGCTTATAGCCCACCCTGAAGCCTCTAAAAAAGTCAAGGGGACGCAACAGCCTCGCTCTGAGCGGCAGATATACCACTATTTCGCGGACTCCGCCCACATGCTCCTCATACACCTCTAATCGCTCCACACGGCTATCTACGTGCAGGTAGAGCACACAGACGTCGGCGTGTTTGCTCACCGCCTCGGCGTGTTTGCGGACAAAAAGCCCCGCCATTGCATCATATCTATTGGGATACCAAAGCGTTAGGAATAGTACTTTCAGTCGTCTTTCAGGCATATTTCTACAAAAATGTATTTCCAAAATTTTGCCAAATTTACAAAAACTTTTGCAGAGTAGAGCCATTTTGCCACAGCAGATAAAGAAAAAAGTTGATTTTCAACCCATTATAGATTTGAAAACCAACCTTCCGCTGTGCGCAGGATGAGACTCGAACTCACATGCCGTAACCGGCACTACCCCCTCAAAGTAGCGTGTATACCAATTTCACCACCTG
>CAYFSY010000102.1:0-6627 GCA_964345905.1 uncultured Paludibacteraceae bacterium
GCAGGGAATACCAGCACGTTTGCCTCGCCTGCTACAGTGCTTTGTGGTGCTTTCAGCTTACCCACTGTTGGCACGAGGGCGGCGTCTGCCTGAAGCTCTCCGTCGATTTTGAGCTCTGGCGCCATCTGTTGTGCCATCTGAGTAGCCTCTACCACTCTATCTACAAACTCATGCTGTGCAGAGCCTTTGGTAGAGAAGCTTAGCATAGCCACTTTTGGCTCTATGCCAATCATGTCGCGCATTGTTCTACCAGTGCAGACAGCTATCTGAGCCAGCTCCTGAGCTGTTGGGTTAGGCATTACAGCTACGTCTGCCACGAGCAAGAAGCCGTTTTCGCCGTAGGCTTTCTCTTTGCAGAACATCATCATTGCTCCAGAGATAACGCTTATGCCTAGCTGTGTCTTGACGATTTGCAGTGCAGGACGAAGCACATTGCCTGTGGTGTTTTGTGCACCAGCCAGCTCGCCGTCTGCATCGCCTGCTTTTATCATCAGGCAGCCGAAGTAGAGTGGGTCTGTTGCCAACTCAGCAGCCTTCTCAGGCGTCAAACCTTTCGATTTGCGAAGCTCGTAGAGCAGGTCTGCATACTTAGCTCTATCAGAGCTTGTAGCTGGGTCGATGATAGTAGCCTTGCCGATGTTTTCCAGTCCCTCTGCCTTGGCTATCTCCATGATTTTGCTCTCGGTGCCGAGCAAGATGATTTGTGCAACGCCGTCTTTCAGAAGTCTGTCGGCAGCTTTCAGTGTACGTGGCTCGTAACCCTCAGGCAACACGATGCGTTGAGGATGCTGTTTAGCCTTTTCGATAAATCTTTGTAAAATTTCCATTTTTATTGATATGTTTTTTTTGTTATTATTTCTAACGATTTTTCGCTACTCCTGCAAAGTTACAAAAACATTTTTAATTCCCCGCAGATTTAGCTTTTTTGTAACAACTTCAGAGTGTTGCTCTTAGGCGATTTAGTATCTCTTGGTAGGCTTCGGAAATCTTTCCGAGGTCTTTTCTGAAGCGGTCGCGGTCGAGGCTCTCGAGGGTTTTTGTGTCCCAGAGCCTTGTGGTGTCTGGCGAAATCTCGTCGGCAAGCACCAGAGTGCCGTCTGCTGTTCTGCCAAACTCAAACTTTACGTCCACCAAGGTTACGCCTATCTCGGCAAAAATCCGCGTTAGCACCTCGTTGAGCCTCACTACCATGTCGTGAATCTCTGCCAGCTCCTCGTAGTTGCTCAGTCCTAAAGCTACAGCGTGGTGTTCGTTGATGATAGGGTCTGAGAGGTCGTCGTTTTTGTAGGTAATCTCATATACAGGCGTCAGTAGCTTTGTGCCGACCTTCAGTCCGAGCCGCTTTGCCATAGAACCCGCTGCTATATTGCGAACGATGAATTCGAGCTGAATGATTTTCTCTTTCCTAAGGCAGAGTTGGTCGCGGTCGCTCAGTAACTTTACAAAGTGCGTATGGAACCCCTCCTCTGCAAGCTTCTGATAAATTATCGCAGATATTTTGTTGTTCAGTACTCCTTTGTTCTCTATCTGAGCACGCTTAATGCCGTTGTACGCCAAGGCATCATCTTTGTAGTGAATGATGATGTGGTCTGGGTCGTCTGTGGAAAAAACCTGTTTGGTCTTGCCGGTGTAAATCAGTTCGCCTTGCATTTTTTTGAAATATCCTTTTTGTTTTTTTTACAATGCTCTATTTTTCAGATAATTAACCGCATTACGGAAAATATCCTGTCGCTTGTTGCCAGAGATGTTTTTGAACACATTCTCCTCGTAGCGCTCCGAGTGTCCCATCTTGCCGAGTATCTGTCCGTTTTCGGAAATCATTCCCTCGATAGCATACATCGAGCCGTTTGGGTTGTAAGGCTCCTGCATGGTAATCTCTCCCTTTGGGTCAACGTATTGGAAGGCGATTTGCTCTTTTGCAAAGAGCTCTTTTGCCTGCTCTTCCGATATTACGATTTTACCCTCGCCGTGCGACATTGCCACAGAGTGCACCTCGCCAATCTCGAACCCTTCGAGCCATGGCGACTTGATGGAACTCACGCGTGTCTGTGCTATGAGCGAGATGTGGCGGTTGATGTCGTTGCGGAAAAGCGTTGGCGAGTCTGCCGTAAGCTTTCCGAGCCTGCCGTATGGCAGCAGTCCCGACTTGATGAGTGCTTGGAAGCCGTTGCAGATACCCAGAATCAGTCCGCCGCGCTCTATCAGTGCATGAACCTGCTCTGCTATCTTTTGGTTGTTTAGCACGTTGGCTATAAACTTGCCGCTGCCGTCGGGCTCGTCGCCAGACGAGAATCCGCCAGAGAGTGCAAGGATGTCGCACTCGGCAATTTTCGCTGCCATCTCGTTGATTGAGGCGAATATATCCTCACTGCTGAGGTTGCGAAACACCGAAGTGATGACCTCGGCTCCAGCATCTGTAAAGGCTTTTGCAGTGTCGTAGTCGCAGTTTGTGCCTATAAAAACAGGCAGGTAGGCGATAGGTTTTTTGTGGTTTTCTTGTTGCATCTCTTTTTTTGAAAAATTCTTTCCTGAAAATAGAACTACAAAGTTAAAAAAAACTCCTAACTTTGCAGAAGTTTTTATATGAGTATGGCAATGAATTTTGGTTTTGATGTGATAGACAAGCGTGCCGAAGCCTCTGCAGAGGCGGTGGCTATGCGTTGGCACTATGGCGAGGGAAAGGTTTTTGAAGTTTCGAACGACGACCTCCGCCACCACAGCGACGTGGCGGCACAGTATCTGAGCAGGTTTGGTGTGGGTGCGGGTAGTGTGGTGGCGCTCTACGGGTTAGAGCAGGGTTTTGAGTTTGCAATAGTGCTTGCGGCTCTGGCTAAACTCTCTGCCACAGCTATGTTTGAGGTCGGCACGACAGACCCCGTGAGGCGTTGCAACGAGGCGAAAGCCTACGCCGTAATCTGCCACTGCTGCTCGGAAGCTATCGAGCTGGTAGATAGGGGACAAAGCCAGCTACAGACTATTGAGATAAAAATTTCGTTTGGCTATCCATACCCAGAGGGTTGGTTTGACCTTCACACGGGGATGCGGCTTACAGGTCCTTTCAAGCGACCAGCAGCCACGAGCGAGGATATCGATTCCATGATTATTTTCCAAGATAATCAGAAAATTGTCCACAAAAAAAACTATCCCATGCTGACCACCGGTGGCGAGCTTTGGGATAGGTTTTATCGCAGTATGAGAGAGGGCTATGTGTTTGAATTTTAATCCCTTCTACCCATAAAAATCATGATGTAGTAAAAGAGTGTTGCCAGCGAGCTAAGTGCCGCTACCACATAGGTGTAGGCTGCCGCTTTCAGAGCAGACTCTGCCATTGGTAGCTGAGAGTTGTCGGTAACTCCATATTCATAAAGCCACCCCAAAGAACGCTTCGATGCGTTAATCTCTACAGGCAGGGTAATGAAGCTAAAGAGCGTGGTTACTGCAAAGAGCACTATTCCAGCCAGCATCAGAGATGGGAACACGTTGATAGTGAACATACCTGCCAGCAGAACCCACATCACATATTTCGACGAGAAGCTCACTATCGGCACCAAATTTGAGCGCATCTGCAGCGGTGCGTAGGACGTTGCGTGCTGAATGGCGTGTCCGCACTCGTGAGCTGCCACAGCCGCCGCCGCTACAGAGTTTGAGTCGTAGACTACATCGCTGAGGTTGACGGTCTTGGTAGTGGGGTTGTAGTGGTCTGTGAGCGCCCCCGCTGTGTGTACCACCTGAACGTCTGTTATACCGTTGTCTTGTAGCATCTTACGCGCTACGTCTGCTCCAGTCATTCCGCTATTCAGACGAACCTCTGAATACTTTTTCATGCGGCTTTTGAATACCATAGAGACTATCCAGCTCGCAAGAGCCGTTCCAATAAATAAAATCCAATACATTTTCTTTCTTTAAATTTTATGTTTAATTCATTAATATCTATATCAAATCGCTTGCCAAAGGTGGCTATAGCGACATTTTGTCATTTTTTCTCTTTAGAATTTTTCGTTTGGCACTTTCGGCAATATCCGTAGAGGTAGAGAGTCTGATTCATAGCACGAAAAGTGTCTGAGTTGCGTAGCGAGATAGACTTCTGTAGCTTGGTGTCTTTGAACTTCTTTACGCTATGGCAGCCGAGGCAAATCCTGTAGTAGTTACCCGTTTGCAAAAACCTGACACGTTCGTAGCGGATGAGTTTCGAGAAAAAGTTGTGGCGAATCACAAGCCTGCAATCCTGCAGAATCTCCAGCGTAGAGTATATTGTAGCCAAGCTTACAGAGAGCCGCTTCATCACTTCGGCGTGAAGCATCTGCACATCGAAAAACGAATCCAAAAGGAACGTGGTGTCGAGAATCAGGGCACGCTCCTCTGTCATACGCATATTGTGCTGCTTGAGGTAATCCTCAAACATTCCAAAAGCAATCTCTTTTTCGCGAATTAAACTGTCCATTTTTCCATAAAAAACTATTCAACAAAAAGCTCATATCAAGGGTTGTAGCCAGAGTCCTCTAAAATTTTTTGTGCATTGAGGTTCTGCATCAGCTCCTCAGGTGTAACCTCTTGGTTTCTACTCATATAGGCATCTACTATCTGCCAGCCTACGAACTGTCCTGCTCTGCCGGGCGACTCCTGCGTAAACGGCTGCGTAAACGGCGCCTCTTGCAGGTACTTTAGCTTCAGCATTGGGTCGGTAGAGAATAGGTGCTGCTCGGCAACGAGGGTTTTCCACATCGCTTGCTCCTGCTCCTTGCACCACTTCAACTGCTCCGTGGTGTAGCCGATTATCAGCTCGGGTGCGAGGTCGGGTAGCATCAGTTGGGTTAGGTATAGCAGCTTGCCTTTGTAGATGAGTTCGTCTAAAAGCTGTTCGCTTTGGATTTTGTGAGGAATTCCCTCCATGAGCCACACATAGACTACATCGGGAGCGATTTTTTCTCTACGCCAATTCTCCAAAACATACTCGTAGAAGTTCGGATTGCGCGAATAGAGCGGGTACTCCTTACCCATGTATTTATCCAATCCCACGGCGATGAGGCTATCGGCGATGATGATATTTTGGTTGAGCAACGAAACGCAAGTGATGACCTCAGACACCAGCAGTTGTGGGAAAAAGTATTTTCCACGCTTGAAGGCATCTGTCAGCTGACGCTCCTCTGCCGATAGGTCGGCGTATTTTGTTAGAACATCTTGGTAGAGCCCTCCAGCAACGCTATCGGCGTAAAACAATGGCAGGATGCGGCTTACCGTGTCGATATGGTTGCCGAAATAGACCACGCCAGAGAAGTATATCGGTGCAAAGGTCGGATACTTCGCATAGAGCTCCTCGAGCGACTCGCGAAGGTTGGGGTTGCTCTTGACGCTCCAAAAATCTTTATCGAACCGCTGAATCTTTACCTCGATGTTGCTACCGCTGATGTCTGCCTTGCGGCTGCTCCCCTTGCCTTTGCCACAAGCCACAAGCATAGCCACCACCAGACTAAAAATCAATATCTTTTTCATACTAAAAACAAAAGTGCTAATTTTTCAGTGCAAAGATAGCTTTTTTTTTTCAATTAAGGAATTGAGAAATGTAGGAATTTAGAAATTTGCGATTAAGTAACAAAACAGTAATGACAATAAACGTTAAACACTAAACATAACACATTAATCATTCAACAAAAAAAGCTAACTTTGCAGTTCGTTGTGTAAAATATTAGTGAGAATTTTCTGATGAAAAGAGAAAGAAAAATAGTTTGGTTGTGGTGTGCGGTGCTGGCTCTGGTGCTCAGTTCGTGTAGCATTAGCGGAAGGTTGGCTAAGGCAGACAAAGCGTACCGAGACGGCATGTATTACAGTGTAGAGAAGCAGTATCGCAAGCTCTCGCGTCGTGTGCCTAAGAAGGACAAAGAGCTCGTGTCGATGGTCTATTTCCGTATCGGGGATTGCAACCAGCGCCTGTTTGACATGCGTAAGGCAGAGAACTACTATCTGCGTGCCTTGAAGTATGGCTACCAAGACTCTACGCTGCTGCTCAACTTGGCTAAAACCCAGATGACGCTTGGCAAGTATGCCTCTGCAAAAAAGTACTTCGAGCAATATCTGCAAAAGAATCCTACCAGCCGCGAGGCTCTCGACGGGCTTATCTCTGCCGAACACGCCAGAGAGCTGCTAAAGAAGCCTTCTCGCTACAAGGTTGTAGAGTTTTCGGCATTCAACACCAAAAAGAGTTCGCAGTTTTCGCCAGCATTCATCGGCTCAGACGGCTCTGCAGTGGCGTTTACCACAAACCGCAACACATCTAAAAAGCAGAAAAAGAGCGACATCACGGGTAAACTGAATTTTGACATTTATATTTCAAACAAAAATAGAGCACAGAAGTGGGAGAAACCACAGATTATAGCCTTGCTCAACGTGCCTGAGGACGACGGCGTATGCTCGTTTACCGGGGACGGCAGGGTGATGTACTTCTCTCGTTCGCTGATAACTCAGGGCGAGAGCCGCGGCGCCACCGTGATGATGACCATGAGGCAGGGTGGCGAGTGGTCTGAACCCCAAGAGGTAAAGCTCTTTGTGGACTCTACCATTATGGCGGCTCATCCGGCTATTTCGCCAGACGGCAACACGCTCTACTTTGTCTCTGACGACACGGTGCATTCG
>CAYFSY010000103.1:0-6608 GCA_964345905.1 uncultured Paludibacteraceae bacterium
AGGCGGTTCTGCAGAGCGTAGTCGTGCTCAGCTATTGCCAGAGCGTTGAGGTCGTTGAGCATCTTGGTAACTACCTTTTCGTGCTTCAGGGTATCCTCGAAAGCGGCGAGTGGTGTTTTCCATGTAGTAGGAACTTTATCTATCGGTGCCAACACAACTCTCGCACCGCGAGAAACCATGAAGTTGTAGAGTATTCTAGCATGGTCTTGCTCCTCTTGGAACTGCAGCTCAAACCAGTTTGCAAACCCCTCGTAGCCCTTATCGTGGAAGTCTGCTGCCATAGATAGATATAGATATGCAGACCACAACTCTGCATTAATTTGTGCATTCAATGCCTTTTCAATTTTAGCGTTCATATTAAATCTTTTATTTTAGTTAATTAATAAAAATTTTTGCAGTACAAAGATAGTAAAAAATTTGCTAACTCAATCACACAGAGCGTATAAATCTGCTCTTGGATTGATGAGCATTATCGGCACATTGACAGATCTTAATATCTTTTTCTCTTTTGAGCCGAAAATAATGTCGTCCAGACCGTATTCTCGCGAGGCAGAGACTATCACCATTCCCATCTGCTCCTCTACGGCATTCTCTACAGCCTCTCTCTCTACCCCAAAGCTGCCTTTTTTGCCCTGCTTTATGGTATAATTCAGCGAAAATGAATTAAAAAGCGTTTTAGCTTGCCCGATTGTCTCCTTAGCTTTATCGCCATAGTCTTTTGGCTGATAGATAGTTATCTCTGAGCCAACAAATCTTCCCATAGCCGAAGCAAATGGTATTTTCTCCTTATCCTCTACCAAAAAGGTTATTGGCAGAGATATTTTTCTTAAATCACACTTAGACTCTTTTGGAATAAAAAGGTACGGCATACGCAGTTCGCGGCAGAGGTTTAGATACTTCTGTACTCCTCGCCTCTCTATTAGCTCTATCAGTAGCATAGAGCAATCCTCAGCAGCGAGCTTTTCTGCCAGCTCCTCTTGGGTAAGGCTCTCTGACACAAAATCCACTTCATGACCAAATCTCTCTGCAAGCTCCTCCGCCCAATGGCGTATGTTTTCTGAAATGTTTGGTGTCTCTAAAACAAATATCTTTCGCATAATTGCCACAAAGTTACAAAAAAATTATCCCAAAGCCACATCGAGCACCATCATAAGCACAAAGCCCAGCATCACACCGATAGTGCCGAGGTTTGAGTGTTCATCGGGGTTGGGGTTGGCTGCCGGAATAAGCTCCTCTACCACTACATACATCATTGCACCCGCAGCAAATGCCAAAAGCCAAGGCATAATGCCTCCCAAAACACTGATTATAAGCACTCCTAAAACAGCAGAAATCGGTTCTACTACGCCAGATAGCGACCCATAAAGGAATGCACGGCGTTTTGAGAAACCCTCGCTCCGTAGTGGTAGTGATATTGCAGCACCTTCGGGAATGTTCTGTATGCCTATGCCTAAAGCCAACGCAAAGGCTGTAGCAATAGCTGCCGAAGTATCTACAGCGTGTGCCACCATACCAAAGGTAAGCCCTACGGCAAGTCCTTCTGGTATATTGTGCAGTGTTATGGCAAGTATCAGCATCGTAGAGCGGCTTAGATTGCTCTTTACGCCCTCAGGAGTGTCGCTACCGAGGTGTAGGTGCGGCATAAGTGTGTCGAGCAGGAGCAGGAATAGAGCACCGAGCAGAAACCCACCAGCAGCGGGAATCCATCCCGTTTTACCTTGAGCCTCAGCCATATCTATGGCAGGAATTATCAGCGACCACACAGAGGCGGCTATCATCACTCCTGCGGCAAAACCGAGAAACAGCCGCTGAAACTTCTCGTTGTCTTTGCCACGCACGAGGAACACAAAAGAGGAACCAAGCGTAGTGCATAGAAACGTAAATGTCGTTCCTATAAGTGCAAGTAGCAGAGGTGAGTATTGCGAGAAGTCCATTTTTTATTATAAAAACTCTTACTTAACTTTTTTATAAGATGCCACTAAAATCACAGACTTCAGGCTGCTGAGATACGCAGATGCTTCTGGGTATTCCGTAGCAATAAGAATCTTGATTGCATCTGTGAAATCGAATTTTAGCGTCAGGCTCTTCTTAGCAATGGTATAATTCGCTGTCAGAACATTGAATGGTATACCTTCCATATCTCCTGTTTCAAATGTAAAGGTTACATTGCTTGAAGTAGAAGTGTAGGTAAAAGGCATGTTTTCTCCGTCCGAAACAAGTGTGCCTGTGCCGTCTGCATTGAAAGTAATCTCGGTAATGCTGCCTCCTCCAGACACTAGAGCCTGCTCCAACATTTGAGAAATCATTCCAGACATAGCACCAGCATCAACCGTTACGGTTGGCTTGCCGTCTGCTGTCCATTTGCCTACAAGTCCTTCGTCTTTAGAGCAACTGCTCATCAATAGAGTTGCCAGAAAAAGTGATAAGAATAAAACTCTGTTTTTCATAAAAGTAATATGGTGTTTAAATTATATTTTTTAGCAATGTGAGATAATATCTAAGAAGTTACTTGTGATATACTCCAACTGTTCGCGGTCAAGCTCTGTGTGCATTGGCAGTGAACATACTGTAGCCGAAAGCTCCTCTGCCACAGGGAAGTCGCCCTCGCGGTAGCGTGGGTCGTCGTAGGCTTTCTGCATGTGGAGCGGTATTGGATAGTAAATCATCACAGGAATGCCTTTCTCTGACATCTCTTTGATAAGCTTTGCGCGATCGACGCCCACAAGCTTCAGGGTGTATTGGTGGAAAGCGTGAGTAGTATATTCAGCCCTCTTTGGCGTAACCACTTTTTCGCATCCTGCAAAAGCCTTGTCGTAGAAGTCGGCTGCTGCTTGGCGTGCCTTGATGTAGCTGTCGAGGTGTGGTAGCTTTGCCTGCAGCACTGCTGCCTGTATGCTATCGAGCCTTGAGTTTACACCGACAACATCGTGATGATAGCGGACACGCATGCCGTGGTTGGCAATGGTGGTGATTTTCTCTGCCAGCTCGTCGTCTTTGGTAAAGAGTGCTCCACCGTCGCCGTAGCAACCGAGGTTTTTCGATGGAAAGAACGAAGTGCAACCAATATCGCCGATAGTGCCAGAGTGTGCACGGTTGCCGTCTTTGAATATATGCTCTGGCAGAAGCTGTAGCAGCCCACGTCGCCCACAAGGCCGACCTTGGTGCCCTTGTACTCACCGCCGATGCACTGTGCGCAGTCCTCAATGATCTTCAGGTTGTGCTCCTTGGCAATCGCCATCAGCTCCTCCATATTGGCGTTTTGTCCGAAAAGGTGAACAGGCACTATAGCCTTTGTTTTCGGAGTGATAGCACGGCGAAGCGAATCCAAGTCGATGCAAAAGGTGTCTTTATCTACATCTACCACCACAGGCGTTAGCCCAAGCAGAGCCACCACTTCGGCTGTAGCGATAAACGTAAAGGTAGGCGTGATGACCTCGTCTCCCGGTTTCAAGCCCAAAGCCATAAGTGCGATTTGCAGTGCATCGGTACCGTTGCCAACGGGAATAACGTGGCGAACGCCAAGATATTTTTCCAAATTCTGCTGAAACTCTGTTACCTTACCGCCTTTTACGAAAGCTGTGCTATCTATGACCTCTGCTATTCCGTTATCAATATCAGATTTTATCTTCTGATACTGAGTCCTGAGGTCAACCATCTCTATTTTTCTCATTGATTGATTTTTATTTTTGGCAAAGGTAATAAATAATTTAGAAATTTGCGATTAAAAAATAAAGTTATCACTATACTCATAAAAATCATAGCTCATAAAGTAAAAAAGGGACGAAAGATGTTTCGCCCCTTTATGATCTTTACTCATTGTCTTTTCTTTTTTTCTCTTCCATTTGCTCTTTCCGCTTTTGTATTTTGCCTTTCAGGAACTCAAACATCGACTCGATAAAGCCAATGCCATAGCCGTAAAGCTGTGTGAATGAAGCTGCTATGGAGAGAAATCCGATTTTAAAATTCTTGTTGTTTTTCAGAGTAGAGTCCACCATTACAATCAGTGCGTAGAGCACTATCGGCAACCAATACTTCTGAGAGAAAAGTCCCATAAAAGCAAGCAGTAGCGTGCCTATCACAAATATCGCAGGTAGGGAGTGCACCAAGCGGAGAGAGCCTTTGTAGTCTGGGTGCTTCTGCCATAGAGCAATGCGTGCATTTCCAGAGTGTCGTACTTGGTTGAAAAACTGCTCCATATCGGTGCGGCGTTTGTGGTAAACGTAGAGGTCTGTAATCAGACGAACCTTATAGCCTGCCTTGTAGATGCGGATACTTAGGTCGATATCCTCGCCGTAACGCATCTGGGAGAAACCGCCTATCGCTTTGAAAGCCTCCTTGCTGATGCCAAGATTGAACGAACGGGGGTGGAAACGCTCCATCTGCTTCTTTCCGCCACGTATTCCGCCTGTTGTGAACATTGAGGTCATGGCGTAGTTTACTGCTTTTTGCATATCCGAAAAATCCTCAGAAGCGGCATCTGGTCCGCCGTAGGCATCGCAGTAGTTCTGCTCCAACTCACGCTTCATCGTTTCAATATAGTGCGAAGGCACTATCACGTCTGAATCTAAAATCAGCAGATAGTCGCCACTGCAACGCTCTGCACCGTAGTTGCGGCTGCCACCCGGTCCTGAATTTTCTTTGAAAAGATATTTTATATCCAACCTGTCGGCGTAGCTGTCGCAAATCTCTTTGCAAGGCTCTTTGGAGCCATCTTCCACTATCACCACTTCAAAGTCCGTGTCGGTCTGCTCCGTTAGGCTATGCAATAGTTCGTCCACCTCATCTGGACGGTTATATACTGGTATTATGATAGAAATTTTTCTCATCTATTATCTCTCCTGTTTTTTGTTGCTATAAAAAACCAAATTTGGCACAAAGATATAAAAAAAAAGTCAGTTGGCAATATATACTATCAATAGGATTCCCATTTCTCAATTAAAATTCGTAACTTTGCTCTCAAATTTTTGTAAGAAAATAGTTATGCTTGATATTCAGAAAATACGGAATGACTTTCCTATACTTGGGGAGAAGGTTTTTGGCAATCCCTTGGTATATTTAGATAATGCTGCTACAACGCAGAAACCCGCTTGTGTCATAGACAAGATAAGCGAACTTTATCGCACCCAAAACGCTAACGTACATCGTGGAGTACACCTGCTTAGCCAGAAGGCTACTGCTGCTCACGAGGAGGCTCGAGGAGTTGTGGCTCAATTCCTCAACGCAGAGTCCACTGACGAAATCATATTTACACGAGGCACTACCGAGAGCATAAACCTTGTGGCAGCCTGCTTTTCAGAGCTGTGCTCGGCTGGCGACGAAATCATTGTTTCAGCTATGGAACACCACTCAAACATCGTGCCTTGGCAGATTTGGGCAGAGCGTAAGGGATTGAAAATAAGAGTGATACCAATAGACGAGAATGGAGATTTAATCCTCGATGAGTATAAAAAGCTGCTCAACCCAAAAACCAAAATGGTTGCTATCACGCACATATCTAATGTGCTTGGCACTATTAACGACGTGAAAGAGGTTGCTCGATTGGCTCACGAAGCTGGCTCGGCAGTGCTGATAGACGGAGCTCAGGCTGTGGCTCACACCTCAGTCGATGTGCGCGATATTGATGCCGATTTCTATGTCTTTTCTGGACATAAAATCTACGCACCGACAGGCATAGGAGTGCTTTATGGCAAACGCGAGTGGCTCGATAGGCTTCCGCCGTATCACGGTGGTGGCGAGATGATAGAGCACGTAACGTTCGAGAAAACCACATACAACACTCTGCCATACAAGTTTGAGGCAGGAACGCCTGACTTCATCAACTCTGTAGGCTTGGCTGAGGCTCTGAAGTATTTGCAAAACTTGGGTTTAGAGAGTGTAAAAAAGTACGAGGACGAACTGCTCGAATACGCTACTGCAAATCTAAATGCTATTGATGGAGCGATAATATACGGCAAAAGCCGCAATAAGAGCGGTGCTCTTGCCTTCAACTTCGAGGGTGTGCACAACATGGATATCGGCACTCTGCTCGACAAGACAGGAGTAGCTATCCGCACAGGTCATCATTGTGCCGAACCTCTCATAGACTCATTTGGCGTGCCGGGCGTAGCGAGAGCTTCGTTTGCTGTTTACAACACAAGGGAGGAGATAGATTATTTTATAGAAAAATTAGAGAAAGTCCTAAAAATACTTAGAGGTTAGAGATTTTTTACAATAAAAAAAGAGGAAATGGAATATAATATACGTGACGAAAATCCGCTAACAGAGCGAGATGCAGACAAGGCTCTCAGACCGCTTACGTTTGCAGACTTCAGAGGGCAAGACAAGATTATCGAGAATCTCGAGGTGTTTGTCTCTGCTGCCAAGATGCGTGGCGAATCGCTCGACCACGTTCTGCTACACGGTCCTCCAGGACTGGGCAAGACTACTCTGTCGAACATCATTGCAAATGAATTGGGGGTAGGGTTTAGAGTAACATCTGGTCCTGTCTTAGACAAGCCGGGAGACTTGGCGGGAATACTCGCCTCGCTTGAGAGAAACGATGTACTTTTTATCGACGAAATTCACCGATTGAGTCCGGTAGTAGAGGAGTATCTCTACTCGGCAATGGA
>CAYFSY010000104.1:0-4974 GCA_964345905.1 uncultured Paludibacteraceae bacterium
GGCAGCAGTTAAATATACTTTTAGTAAAGATGCAAGAAAACAAAAAAATAACGATATGGAAAACCTACATCAAGACACAGCAGACCTTTTGAATCAACTTATAGAAATCAATAACGACCGGATCGAGGGATACGAAAAAGCGATTTCTTTATTGCCTGAAGAAGGCAACTATGGTTTACAGGATGTTTTCGAAAAATACCGAGACCAATCCATTCAGTTCAAAAATGAACTGAAGTCACTGGTTATCCGCGAAGGCGACATGCCTACCGAAGAGACACGTACCAGGGGCAAACTATTCAGGACATGGATGGAAATCAAATCTGCCGTAGCTCCTTATACCGTAAAAGCTATACTCGAGAGCTGTGAGCGTGGAGAGGATGAATTCAAGAAAGTCTATAAATAACAAAATATGGACATGCATTCCCCACAATTGTTTCGATTATCCAAAGCCAAGCGAGCCTACAGCTCGAAGCCCACGACCACATCAAAGAACTACGGGACAATATAGATATGTAGCTCTTTTTTTCATACAGACAACAGCATATTACCACTTTATAGACAAACCGTAAAGTGGTAATATCTTTTTTAATCCACCAGTCTATTAACAACCGCGTACTTTATTAAAGAAGCCGAGTTCTTTACACCCGTTTTCTCAATCAGATTCTGCCGGTGCCCTTCCACTGTCCGTTTGCTCAAGAATAATTTGTCCGCTATCTCCACATTGGTGTATCCATCACTGATCAATTGCAAGACCTCTACTTCCCGATCACTTAGTTCAATTCCATCTGCAGCTCCTTCCCCCTCATATCCCCCAAATGTCGGTGGCTGTGCGATTATCCGCTCAAGCAAAAGCATCGCCAGCTCCTCACAGAGATAGCGTCCCCCATTTCCGATATGCGCAATCGCAAAGAGCAACTCGTCATAACTGACATTTTTCACGAGATAGCCTTTAGCCCCTTTCTCAAATGCCTTCTGTAGCTTGTCCAGAGGTTGCTTTACACTCGCCTTTACAGCTATTGTGCCTGCGGTTTTACCATTTACTTTCACCTCTACAGGATATGAGTAGTCTCCAAATGTAGATTCCTTTTCCGAATCATAGATTGCAGTCATTTTAAGGCTCTCTTCTGGATTAATGGTATAGCTGTTACCTCCTTCAAAAGTTAGGTTTGCAGGTAGTTTGGCAAACTGCACCCGCATGCTTTTATCCGTAGTGTTGCGGATTTCAAAACTTTTTTCCAATATAATGCCCTTTGTCATAGAGCCAAACGAGAGTTCTCGACTACCTAGCGCCAGTCCGCTCATCTCCTCTGTAAATCTATTGTTATGAGGTATAGTATTTCCTGTAATATATAAAGTTATAGTTCGTGTCTCTTTATCGTTGCCAATCTTTATGGTAATAGGCTTGTGAAAAAATCCAGGTCTTCCTTCGGGGTTATAGCCTACAAATATTTTACCTATACCGTTTGGTGCTACAGGTTTTGCACTATAGCGTGGTAGAGTACAGCCACACGATGCCTGAACATGCTTTAATATAATAGGAGAAGATGATAGGTTTATAAAAGTAAATTCAGTAGTCGCCTCGCCATCAGCATCTGTGATGGTGCCAAAGTTGTGGGTCTCTTCGTTGAATATAATATTTATATCATCTGGACTTTGTGCAAAAATTGCAGTTGCTAATACTACTATGATTGATAAAGAAAGAAGTTTTTTCATAAAAACAGATTTAAATAAATATAGAAAATAACTTCTCGCGGTTTAGTGAAAATAAAAAAAAACACTAATCTTGCGAGTAACACTGCAAAGTTAGTGTTTTTTTATCAATTTAAGGGAGAAAAATTATTTGTTCCCTCTCTTAGTTTTTTTTGCTTTTTTAGCTTTCTTTGCTTTTTGTGTAGCCTCTTTAGCTTTTTCGTTTGCCTGAGGAGCAGGAGCAGCAGGCTTAACCTCCTCCATAGGTTGTGGTGTTACAGCGCCTTTTGGGGTAACCTCGCCACGAACATATAGACGTTCAATAGATGTTTCACCAGCGGCATTTTTGATAGTTACTGTAACTTGCTTATTGAAAGAACCTGGACGTCCGTTTGTATTGTAAGTAACAGGGATTTCGCCAGTTTCGCCTGGAGCAATCGGTTTTGTAGCATCTACTTGTGGAGTAGTGCAACCACATGATGCACGAGCACTTTCGATGAAAACAGGTGCGTTTGAAGTGTTTTTAAATTTGAAAATTGCTGTAACTCTGCCTGCGTTACCGCTACCTTCAGCTATTACACCAAAGTCATGAATAGCAGATTCAAACTCTACAACCTTTCTCTCTTGAGCAAACATAGCTACGCTAAGAAGCGTTACTACTGATAATAAGAATAATTTTTTCATATTACTTTTTTTTTTAATTAAGTTATTATTTTACTATTAAAAATCAAATTACAATCCTTTGACTGAAAAACATTGCAAAAGTAAAAAAAAATCCTCAGAAAAAAAATCTTTTAACGATTTTTTTGTAAAATTGCATTAGAAGTATGTGATATTGTAGATTTTACGGGAGGATTTTTAGATTGTCAATTAAAAATGTTAACTTTGCTCGATTTTTATTAGTCAATTCAGTAACAAAGCGAAGTGCTAAAAGAGCATATACAAAAATCGAGAAAGCATACAGACCTGCTATTTCTGTTGCTATTGCAGGGTTTGAACTACCTGATGCCAATTTTTGTAATTCCCTACCTTATTGCCACTCTTGGCAGTCATAGTTGGGGATATATTGGCTTTTCGCTCTCTGTAGTGCAGTACATGATGTTGGTGGTGGATTTTGGTTTTAATATGACTGCCACCAAGCGAGTTTCCCTCTGCCAGAACGACGAGGCGGAGCTTCAAAAGGTGATTTGGGAGACTCTTTGGGCTAAAATACTTCTGCTTATACTATGTTTTGTGGCAATGCTTGTTGTAGCCTTTGCTATAGAGCCTTTTCGCGTATATTCTACTACGCTGATGATAATGTTTGGCTATTTCAGGGGCTGGGAAAAATCAAGGTGGCATCGCTGGTAAATACGGTGGTGAAAATCACGATACTGCCATTGGTGTTCTTTTTGGTAAAGTCGCCTGAGGATTATCCAAAAGCGGCTTGGGTGCAGGCGTTGGTCTATATGCTAAGTAGCGTGGTTGTGGTCGCGTTGATTATGAAAAACGGCTGGATAAAGACCTTCCTGAAGCCCACTTGGAGCCGAATACGCTTTTCGCTGAAGGACTCTTTCCCCATATTCCTTACCATGGCGGCGACGAGTATCTACACGGCGCTTTTTGTGGTGGTGTTGGGGTTTGTCTCTACGCCCGACGTCGTGGGCGAATACTCGGCAGCCGAGAAGGTGATGCGTGGAATAGCCTATCTGGTGTTTGTGCCTGTCTCGCAATATATGTTCCCGAAAGTGAGCGTTTTAGCCTCTAAGGACTCTTTGGCTGCCAAGCGTTTGGTTCGGAAAGTGGCTTTGGCGGCGTTCCTGATGACGCTTCTGCCGTCGCTCATGATGTTTTTCGGTGCAGACCTCATTGTAAAACTATTTGGCAGCGACTACCACGCCTCGGCAGGAGTTTATCGGATAATGGCATTTATCCCAATATTCATAGTGGTTGGCGGCATATTCGGACAGCTCGGGCTGGTGGCAGCGGGCGACGAGGTGAGCAAAAAGAACTATCAGAGAGTCTATTTTTTCGTAGCAGGCGTGGCTATATTGCTGATTTTTACTGCAATACCTATGTTTGAGCTACAAGGAACGGCTTGGGGACTTTTCATAACGGAGCTTCTGGTGCTGCTCGGGATGGTCTATTACAACAAAAAAGAGGAGGCGCGGAGATGAATCTACTACTTCTGCCGATGGTTATAGCTGGTGCTTTCGCTTTGGTGGAGCTTGCAATTCCAGAGTACGAGCGGTTGAAGCGAGACTTGTCGCGGGTGCTGTTTTTTATCATCGCTTTTATCGTCTGCATAAAGTACTATTACGGACCAGACATTCACGTCTATGTGCCTCTATATGAGCAGATTGGTTCGCCATTGCACACTCTGAAAAATGGTAAAATCCTATATCCCGACCTCGAGATTGGCTACCTGTTCATCTGTAGCGTGTTCAAATGGATTGGGCTGAGCTACTGGGTGTTTACCGTAGCCATTGCACTTTTCTATTTCTATGCCATAAAGAAGCTATTCTCGAAACTGACAGGCTATCGGTCGCTGGCGCTCTTTGCTCTGACGGTGTTTGAGGGCAGTCTGATGTTTTTTGAGTTTAGGCAATCTATCGCCGTGTCGCTCTTTTTGCTTGGCGTGATGGCTTTCCTCGACAGGCGTTACCTGCGTTATGCCATTTTGATGTTGCTGGCGCTGTTTGTGCATAAATCTGCACTTTTCATCGTGCTAATCGGCTTTGTGGCACTGATTATGCCAACCATAAAATACTCTCGCTACTACTACTTGCTTTTGGTGGTGCTGATAGCCGCAGGCGTCTTTTTCTCTATAAGCGAGCTGCTGGTGTCGTTTGCAGACTATCTGCCTGTATCTAAGCGAACTATATTTTCTATAAAACACCACCTCGAGGTTCAGAAGGGCGTGCAGGTAATTCTGGTTTTTTACCTTATGCTATTCGTCGCTCTGTTCCACTACGCCACGCTTCCGAGCCGCTCTAAAAGCAAATATTTTATCCTGATATTGGCATTTTTCTTTTTCATCGCTGTGTTTTACAGGTATTGGTTTTTCCTCAACCGACTGAGGTCGTTCTTTATGCCGCTGCTGATAGTCTTTGTTATCAACACTTTGACGCAAAAAAACATGCGGTTTGTGTTTCTGAGGCAGGCGCTGTGTATTGTCTTTTTTGGCTTGGCTTTGGTGCTTGGTCGCGGGGTCTATCTGTCGAACAAACTCGGCGAGTCGAAGGTGCTGGATGCCACCACTATCTTTGACCGCATCAATCGTTCCGAGAACGAGATTCGCGATGT
>CAYFSY010000104.1:4984-6569 GCA_964345905.1 uncultured Paludibacteraceae bacterium
GTATTTCCGTAAAGAGTATTTAATCAATCAATTAAGTAAGAAAAAACTATGATTTCTGTTTGTATAGCTACCTACAATGGAGAGAAGTATCTGGCGGAGCAGTTGCAGTCGATACTCTCGCAACTCTCTGAGAATGACGAGATTGTAATATCAGACGACAACTCTCAGGATAGAACCATCGAGATTGCAGAGTCGTTTGCAGACCCACGTATTTTTATCATAAAAAATTCTGTAAACAAGGGAGTTGTCAGAAACTTCGAGCGGGCTTTGGAGGCTGCTAAGGGCGACTACATCTTTCTTTCAGACCAAGACGATGTGTGGCTCGAGGGCAAAGTTGCTCTATCGATGCAGAAGCTGCACGAGCTGGAGCAGGGAAACAAAGAACTACCTGTGTTGGTCTTTAGTGATATGACCGTAACAGACGAGAACCTCAAAACGGTTACCCCCTCGCAGTTTAGCCACACAAAGAACGACACGGCTACCAGTCCGACCCCCAGAGTGCTATCCGTCGCCAACCGCCTGCCGGGCAATACGCTGGCTTTCAACCGTAAGGCAAAGGAGGCGAGCCTGCCGATAGAGGATTTTGCAGTGATGCACGATTGGTGGATTTCGTGTTCGGTGGTGGCTGCAGGTGGAGCGGTGGCAGCTATAGAGAAGCCGTTGGTGCTCTATCGCCAACACTCAAGCAACGTGCTTGGTGCATTTGCAGTGGTAGAGCGTGGAAGGAACTTTATCCAGAGAGTGAGGTTCAACAGGAAAATCTACCGAATGTCGCGCCACTTTTTCCGAATAAATCCACTACAGTATCTGATAAATAAAATTAGGCTTCACGTATGAATATCGCTTTTCTGATAAGTTCGCTACACACTGCAGGAGGCACGGAGCGTGTTACGGCGGTCATCGCCAACGCTTTGGCTCGGAGTGGCTATTGTGTCAGGGTGTTTGCTCTAAGCAATGGCGGCGAGCCGTTTTTTGAGTTGGATAAAAGCATTGAGGTTCAATATGTTGTAGATAAGCCTAAAAACAATATCTACCTAAGGCTTCCGCTGAATGTGCTGAAAATACGGAAGTTGTGTGCAAAAAACGAGATTGACTTTCTCATAGACGTCTGTAGCGCCATGTCGCTGATGTCGATTCCTGCCAACTTTTTGCGTAGAACCCGCATCATCACTTGGGAGCACTTCAATGCAAAGGTCAATTGGAATCCTGTTACTTCGCCTTTGGCTCGTCGTCTGGTCTCTCGTTTTGCAGAAAAGGTGGTTACGCTGACCTCTGACGACGCCAAGACCTACAGAGAAAAGTTTGGTGCAAAAAATGTTCTGACCATACACAACCTCCTGACTATAACACCAGAGGGCAGGGCAGACCCGTCTGAAAAAACTGTTTTGGCAGTTGGTAGGCTCGAGGAGCAGAAGGGTTTCGACATGTTGCTCGAGGCGTGGGCGAGGTGCGGTTGTAGGCAGTCGGGGTGGGTGCTTAAAATCGTTGGAAACGGTTCGCTAAAACCTATGCTTGAGGGCAGGGCAGAGGCACTTTCGCTCGGCGATAGCGTGAGATTTATGCCACCGACTCGCGAGATTGAACA
>CAYFSY010000105.1:0-6562 GCA_964345905.1 uncultured Paludibacteraceae bacterium
CTCGCTTCTCTGTGTCGCTATCTAATCTAAGCAAAGGAGTATATTTTGTAAGAGTAGGCAATAGCGTTAGACAGATAATCAAACGATAATAGGAGATTGAACCCTATTTGTCGGGTTATTTACTTTAGAAAAAAAGAAGTTGCTTCAGGTCTTGAGGCAACTTCTTTGTTCATAAAACACAACCACTTTTCAGCATAGACACAAAGTTTTTTGTTTTTATTTCCTTGTTCTTATGTTTTAATTTATCTAATTCAACAAAACATTAGACAAAAAATTGTAACTTTGCAACGAAAAGATAGTTTTTAGGATTATGAAAAGACCTATATTATTTACATTTTTAGCGTTGATGAGCGTAGCAGCATGGGGTCAGAAGACCACTGCGCTGCCTACATCTTGTGTGGCAGGTAACGCCTCTGTGGCTTACACAGACGATTGGTTTGCATTCCACAACCCTGCGGCTTTGGGGCACAAAGAGCGAATTGCTGTGGGTATTCTTTACGAGAATAAGTATATCACAAAAGAGTTGGCAAACAAGGTGGCAAGCGTGGCTGTGCCTACAAAGTATATCAATTTAGGAGCAAGTTTTTCGCACTTCGGATACTCTGAATACAACGAGATGCTTGCATCGCTGAGCTTTGCACGCAAGTTTGGCAGGCTCTCGATAGGTGTCGATGCGGTCTATTATGCGGTTTATCTTTCGCCATCAGAGCGATACAGAGGGGCTTTCACCACACAAGTGGGAATTCAGGTGCAGGCGACAGACGACTGGTCATTAGCATTTTCGGCATTCAATCCTGTCTTTTCAAAAGTAAAAGGCGACTACACACAAAAGCCTCTGCCGACAGTCTTTTCGATAGGTTCGCAGTACAAAATACGTGGCATAGTCAATTGGCTCGTGCAGTTCGATAAAGAGATAACCTCGCCACTACGTTGGGCAACGGGTTTCGAGTATGCTCCTGTAGAGGAGTTTATAGTAAAGGTTGGAGCCTATGGCTACCGCGATATTCGTCCAACATTGGGACTTGGAATGAGGCTCAAAGGACTGAAGTTTGACGTCATGGCAGACTACAACTCGGTGCTTGGCTTTTCGCTCACAGGAGCTTTAGGATACGAATTTTAGAAAAGAAATTTTATGAAAAACTCTCAACTGAAAATCATCAAAGACGACCCTCTTTTAGAGCCATTTTCAAGCGAAATCGAGGCGAGGTTTAGCTATGCAGAGAAGAGAGAGCAGGAGCTGACTCAAGGCGGTTCACTCTCTCAGTTTGCAAATGGCTACCTCTACTATGGCTTGCATAGGGTTGGGGAAAAGTGGATTTTCAGAGAGTGGGCGCCAAACGCTACAGCGATTTACATCATCAGCGAGGCTAACGGCTGGCAGAAAGACGAAAGCTACCGCTTGAATAAGATAGAAAACGGCAATTGGGAGGGAGTTTTCGCTGAGGATAAATTCCACCACGGACAGCTCTACAAACTGCTTGTGGAGTGGCAAGGCGGTTCGGGAGAAAGGATTCCGTCATACGTTCGCCGAGTGGTGCAAGATGAGCAGACAAAAATTTTCTCGGCTCAAGTGTGGCAACCCGAAAATCCATACGAGTTCAGAATAAAGAATTTCAGACCCACTAAAAACCCGCTCCTAATCTACGAGTGCCACATCGGAATGGCTACCGAAGAGGAGCGAGTAGGCACATACAGGGAGTTTCGCGAAAACGTACTACCACGCATCGCCAAAGCGGGCTACAACTGCCTGCAAATCATGGCAATTCAGGAGCATCCATACTACGGTTCGTTTGGCTACCACGTATCGAGCTTCTTTGCCGCCTCGTCGAGGTTTGGCACGCCTGATGAACTCAAAGAGTTGATAGACGAGGCTCATAGGCTTGGCATCGCCGTAATCATGGATTTGGTGCACTCTCACGCTGTAAAAAACGAGGTCGAGGGGATTGGAGTGTTTGACGGCACGCCGTATCAATACTTCCACACGGGCAGCAGACGCGAGCATATCGCTTGGAACTCGCTCTGCTTCAACTACGGCAAAAATGAAGTGCTACACTTCCTGCTATCCAATTGCAAATTTTGGCTCGACGAGTACAAATTCGACGGTTTCCGTTTCGACGGCGTTACCTCTATGCTCTACCGCGACCACGGGCTTGAGGTGGACTTCACGAGCTACGACCAATACTACAGCGGCAACGAGGACGGAGACGCCATCTGCTATCTGACGCTGGCAAACAAACTCATTCATCAATATAAAAATACAGCTATAACCGTCGCCGAAGATGTCAGCGGAATGCCGGGACTTGCTGCATCTGTGGAAGACGGTGGCATCGGTTTCGACTACCGATTGGCAATGGGAATCCCCGATTTCTTTATCAAATACATCAAGGAGGTGCCTGATGAACATTGGCGAGTGGGACATATCTTTTGGGAGCTGACTAATCGCAGGCAAGAGGAGCGGACAATATCCTACGCCGAGAGCCACGACCAAGCAATCGTGGGCGATAAGACAATCATTTTCAGGCTCATAGACTCCGACATGTATTGGCACTTCGAGCGAAAAAATCAGACCCTCAGAGTCTCTCGCGGAGTAGCTCTGCACAAGATGATACGGCTCTTTGTGGCTTCTACTATCAACGGCGGTTACCTCAACTTTATGGGCAACGAATTCGGACACCCCGAATGGATTGACTTCCCTCGACAGGGCAACGGCTGGAGCTACAAGTACGCTCGCCGTCAGTGGTCGCTTGCAGATAACGAGAACTACCTCTACTACAACCTCAATCTCTTTGACCAAGAGATGATAAATCTATTGAAAGCAGAAAATCAATTCAACCGCAGCAAGGCAATAAAGCTCTGGGACAACGAGGGCGACCAAGTCCTCGCATTTCAGCGAAGAGACCTTGTCTTTATCTTTAACTTTTCGCCAAACAAGTCGTTTACAGACTATGGCATTTTAGCATCAAAAGGGTCGTATAAAATTGTTTTAAACACTGACAGCGAAAGGTTTGGCGGGTTTGGACTGGTGGACGAAAATCAGACCTATTTTACAGAGAAATCGCACATTCGTAGCAAGGAGTGGCTAAAGCTCTATCTGCCTGCGCGTTCAGCTATTGTTTTACGAAAAATAGACTAACAGCCTGATGACGAAAAGAATCCTGCTAATACTCTCTCTTACGATAATTTGTGTAACTCTTTTTTCTCAAAAAAAGGTTGACAAAACCCTGATTCTAAACAAAAAGACAGGTGAGTACGTCAATCATACCATTACTGAAGAGTTGTATAAAAAATCACAAAAAGTGAAGGAAAATCTATATAAGTGGGACGAGTACAAAAACCGCTGGGCATACGTGGAATACAAGGATTACGAATACAATGACGACACACTTCGCATAGAGACTCAATATGGTTTTTATGCCCCTGATAGCGTCTGGCAACCGCTTATTCGCACAGAGTTTTCGTACAAAAACGACACCGTTTTCGAGAATATCTACCGCTACAACAACTACGTTGACAAAATACAAGATTGGGATATTTTCCAAAAAGCCAAAAGTTTGACTCGCAAAGATGGTAAAACGGCTTGGCGGCACGTGGACATTTTGCGTTCTGACAAAAAGGCGTTTAGCCCATACGAAGCAACCGATTTTGAGTACAATTCAAAGGGATTGTTACAAAAAAAATGCGTTACGAGTTTTGCACACAGCTGTGGTGCAGAGCCTCATGGCGACCATTATGAAGCAGACTCACACCAAGACCATTCTGAAGAGCTATTTTTTATAGAATATTTTTACGACAAAAAAGGCAAACTCAAGGAGTCTGTATTCATCGACACAGCTCATAAAAAAATTAATATGAACAAGTTTAAGCATTTGCAAGAGTGACAAGTATAATACTGACAGGCATTTTTATTGGAATTTTGGTATCTGCACCCACAGGACCGCTAGGGGTGCTGTGTATTCAGCGCACAATTAACCATGGACGACTTAGTGGTTTTGTTACAGGACTTGGAGCTACAGCCTCAGATTTAGTGTATGCCTGCCTTGTGGGTTTCTCTATGAATTTCATAGTCGAATTTATAGAGCACTATAGGTTTGTGATTCAAATAATTGGTAGTATCGTACTGTTTGTTTTTGGAAAGCATATTTTCAATAAAAAAGTGGAAAAGGAGTTCAATGACAAAAAAATTGGCACCTCCAACCGCAACTATCTTAGCACTTTTACCTCTGCTTTTGCACTCTGCTTTAGCAATCCGATCATCATATTCCTTTTCATAGCTCTTTTTGCGCGTTTCAACTTTTTTTCGCCAAGTTACAGTATCGGTGAGGTGCTTGTAGGACTATTCTCTATCCTGCTTGGAGCAATGATTTGGTGGTTATTCCTTACCTTTACCGTAGGCTTTTTCCGCAGTTCGTTCAAGGAGCGTGGACTTAGGTTGCTGAATAAAATCACTGGTGGCATAATCATGGTTCTATCAGTTGGAGGCGTGGTGATGGGTATTGTTAATCATTTTAGATAAAAAAATAGATTTTTCGCACCTGTCTTGCTGACTCTATTTGTCTTTTTTCTCTCAAAAAAGCGTTTGTAAATTGCTCGATTTTTTGTATCTTTGCAAGTTGAATAAATGCATTTTTTATTGAAAATAAAAGAAAAATAGATAGATGTCAGAAGAAATTATTAAGCAAAACAATCAGAATGATTATGAAGCCTCCTCTATCCAAGTATTAGAGGGATTGGAGGCAGTAAGGAAACGTCCTGCGATGTACATCGGCGACATCGGCGAAAAGGGACTTCATCACTTGGTTTATGAGGTGGTGGATAACTCTATCGACGAGGCTTTGGCAGGATATTGTAATAACATTTGGGTTACCATACACAAAGATAATTCGATTTCGGTAAAAGACGATGGTCGCGGTATTCCTGTGGGAATACACGAGAAGGAGGGCAGGTCTGCTCTTGAAGTGGTAATGACAGTGCTTCACGCAGGTGGTAAGTTCGACAAAGGCTCTTATAAGGTATCCGGCGGTCTGCACGGCGTAGGCGTAAGCTGTGTAAACGCTCTATCGGACTACTTCAAGGCTGAGATTCGCCGTGATGGCAAGCTGTTCCAGCAAGAGTATTCACGCGGAGTGCCTCAGTATGACGTTAAAGAGGTGGGAAAAGCCACAGACACGGGCACTACAATAACATTTCATCCAGACAATCAGATTTTTCCAGATATTCAGTATAAATACTCTATTTTGGTAAAAAGAATGAAAGAGCTAGCTTTCCTGAATGCAGGCATTCGTCTTACTATTACCGATGAGCGGACAGAGGAAGAGGGTGGAGTAGACAAGACAGAAACATTTTATTCAGAAGAGGGACTTCGTGAGTTTGTAAAATACGTTGACTCTACCCGCGAATCGTTGATATCTGAGCCAATCTATATCAATACAGATAAGTATGGCACACCTGTGGAGATCGCAATGCTCTACAACACTTCGTATGCAGAGAACCTTCACTCTTATGTAAACAATATCAATACAATTGAGGGAGGAACACACGTTACAGGATTCCGTACTGCTTTGACCAGAACTCTGAAGAAATATGCAGACGACAATAAGCTACTCGAAAAAGCGAAGGTGGAGATCGCTTCCGATGATTTCCGCGAGGGACTCACGGCGGTTATCTCTGTAAAGGTGGCTGAGCCACAGTTTGAGGGACAGACCAAAACCAAGCTCGGCAATGACGACATAAAAGGTATGGTCGATAGGACAGTCGGTGAGGCATTGAGCAACTTTCTAGAGGAGAATCCGAAGGAGGCTAAAACGATAGTTGATAAGATAATCCTCGCTGCGACGGCTCGTCATGCAGCACGTAAGGCTCGTGAGTTGGTACAGCGAAAGTCGCCTCTTGCTGGTGGAGGACTTCCGGGCAAACTCGCAGACTGCTCAAGCAAAGACCCAGCTGAGTGCGAACTCTACCTCGTGGAGGGAGACTCAGCAGGAGGTTCTGCAAAACAGGGCAGAGATCGCACATTCCAAGCCATTTTGCCTCTGAGAGGTAAAATTCTCAACGTAGAGAAAGCCATGCGTCATCGTGTTTTCGAGAGCGAAGAGGTTCGCAATATCTACACAGCCCTTGGCGTTACAGTAGGCACAGAGGAGGATTCTCAGGCACTGAACCTATCGAAGCTACGCTACCACAAAGTGGTAATCATGACCGATGCCGACGTGGACGGAAGCCACATTGCCACGCTGATACTTACCTTCTTTTTCCGCTACATGAAGGAGCTAATCGAGCAGGGATACGTCTATATCGCTACCCCACCGCTCTATCTGTGCAAAAAAGGCAAGGTGCAGGAGTATTGCTGGACAGAGAGCCAACGCCTCGCCTTCATCGAAAAGTATGGCGACGGCAAAGAGGGCGGCATCACTCAGCAGCGCTACAAGGGTCTCGGAGAGATGAACCCAGAGCAGCTTTGGGAGACAACTATGAGCCCCGAGCACCGTACACTGCGGCAGGTTACTATCCAAAATGCAGCTGAGGCAGACTACACCTTCTCGATGCTGATGGGCGAAGATGTGGC
>CAYFSY010000106.1:0-902 GCA_964345905.1 uncultured Paludibacteraceae bacterium
ATCTGGGGAACATACCTCTCGCTTATCGGCTTTGCTATAACTTTGGTAGTCAATATCGTGTTTATACCAAGATACAGCTATTGGGCTTGCGTGTTTGCATCGATGCTTAGTTTCTTTGTGATGATGGTGGTGTGCTATTTTGTAGGACAAAAGTACTACCCAATACGCTACAATCTACGCAAGATTATCGGATATTTCTTTATAGTAATACCGCTTGGTGCCTTGATGCTATTTGTTAAGTTCGACAATATCATTCTAAATACAGCCTTCCGTCTGCTGATATTTGTGCCATTCCTCGTTGTCGTTCTGCGCCGAGAGTTTCCTATAAAAGATATTTGGCAGGGGATAAAGGCAAAGTTGCATAGGTAGTTTAGATATTATTTAGAAGTTATAATAAAATCAATAAAATAGACTAATGAAAAAGATATTTTTATTCTTTATGCTTGTAAGCATATTTTCGCTTGCGGCTGTGGCTCAATCGAGCGACTTCGACCAATACACTTCACCCCAAGACCTTACGCTTGAATGTACCTCTATTACGGTAGGCAAAAAAGCCTCTGCTGACGGCTCTGTGATGACATCGCACACCGACGACAGCGGACGTACACGCACAAACATCTACATAGTGCCTGCTGCCGACCACGCCAAAGGGGCTACCAAAGCTATCTACCGCCGAGGAGTGCCAAAGCAAGATGAGTACGGCAAGATGAGGAAGTATGAGTTTGTGAAAGTGGGCGAGATACCGCAAGTGGCACACACCTACAAATATTTTTCGTCAGCCTATCCCTGCCTCAACGAACATCAGCTTGCCATAGGCGAATCGACCTTTACGGGCAGGCGCGAGATGCAGTCGGACTTAGGGCTTATCGATGCCACCGCTGTGTGCGAACTGATGGTAGAGC
>CAYFSY010000106.1:912-6311 GCA_964345905.1 uncultured Paludibacteraceae bacterium
GTTGCACAACGGCTCGTCAGGCTATCGCTATGGCGGGCGAGCTGCTAAAAAAGTACGGCTGGAACGACTTTGGCGAAGCCCTCACTATTGCCGACAAAAACGAGGTGTGGCACCTCGAGATAGTAGGACCGGGAAAAGGCAAGGTAGGAGCAGTCTGGGCTGCGCAACGTGTGCCCGACGACCACATATCTGTCAATGCCAACGCCTCTACTATCAGAGAGATAAACCTAAGGAACAAGGACTACTTTATGGCTTCGGACAATGTCTATTCGGTTGCCGAGGAGATGGGCTTTTGGAGCAAAAAGTCGGGCGAACCATTCCGTTTTGCCTACGCCTATGCCCCCGAAAGCCGTATGAGTATTGCTTGTCGCCGTCGCGAGTGGCGTGTGTTTGACCTCGTGGCACCTTCGCTCAAGCTCGACCCAAACCAAGAGAACTATCCCTTTTCGGTAAAGCCCGATACGCTTGTTACCAAAGAGAAAATGATGTCGGTATTCAAAGACTACTACCAAGGCACCGAGTACGATATGCGTAAAAACCTCACCGTTACCGACAAAGATGGCAAAACCGTAATATCGCCTGTGGCAAATCCCTTTATGAAATCCGACGAACAGAAGCTGATGCGTATCAACGGCGGTTGGCATTGGCGTGGCGAACGCACTATTGCCGTGCACTTCACCATCTATGCCACTATTATTCAGTGTCGCTCAGATATGCCCGACGAGGTTGGCGGCTTGCTCTGGTTTGCTCTCGACAACGTAGCATCGTCGATATATGTGCCTCTCTACGGCTCTATTACGAGGTTGCCAAAGGAGTATGAGACTTGTGGCAGACAGACAGGCTTTTCGCGCGATGCCGCATGGTGGGTATTCAATCGCGTAGGTACTATAGCTGCTAAGCGCTGGGGCGATATGTCGCTTGTGGTGGATGGGGAGTATGCGCCGCTGCAGAGGGAGTTTATCGCAGGTGCTGCCAATGCCGAGCAAAAAGCCCTCGAAGCGTACCGTGCAAAAGATTATCAGAGAGCCATAGAGATTCTGACCACCTACAGCAACGACTGTGCCAACACCGCCCTCGACCGTGCCTGGAAGCTCGGAGACTTGCTCTGGACAATGTTCGACGGAATGTGGTGATAAAAGAAATTTAGGAATTAATTGTTTGTAAACGAAATTGTAGGGGCGAGCCTTGTGCTCGCCCGTGAGAACCCTATCCCCGACCCTTCCCGCAAGGGGGAAGGGAGCATGTTTGGCATGGTGTTAAATGTAGGTGCGAATCATCATTCGCCCGTTTTTTGTGAAACAAAAATAATCACATAAATCACAAAAAGCCCCTCTCTTGCGGAGAGGGGTTTGGGGAGAGGTCAGTTCAGACGAAAAACGATAAAAAAGGACAAACCCTAAAGGTCTGTCCTTACACTTTATTTAACAGTTCGACAACATCACTCATTCCTAAACTCAAGCCTATCCTCGTTTGCAGAGATTAGCACCTTAGAGTTTGGCGAGACTTTGCCTGCGATGATTTGTTGTGAAAGTTCGTTCAGCAGCATTCTCTGTATCACGCGCTTGACGGGTCTTGCACCAAACTGCGGGTCGTAACCCTTGCGTGCTATTAGGTCTATCGCTGTAGGCTCTACTTCGAGCGTTACGCCTTGCTTTTCGAGCACTTCAGATATTTTGCTAATCTGCATCTCTACCACCTCGCGTATCTGCTCTTTGGTAAGTGGCGAGAACATTATCAGTTCGTCCACACGGTTTAGGAACTCAGGTCGAATGGTCTGTTTCAGCAGTTCAAACACCTCGTTTTGCGTTCTGTCCATTACCTCTTCGCGGTTCTCTTCGGTCATCTGCGAAAACTCGCGGTTGATGATGTGCGAACCGAGGTTCGAGGTCATTATGATGATGGTGTTTTTGAAGTTTACCACTCTACCTTTGTTGTCCGTCAGTCGTCCGTCGTCGAGCACCTGTAGCAGCACGTTAAACACGTCTGGGTGTGCCTTCTCTATCTCGTCGAAAAGCACCACGGAGTAAGGCTTGTGGCGAATCGCTTCGGTAAGCTGTCCGCCCTCTTCGTAGCCGACGTATCCGGGAGGTGCACCCACAAGTCGCGATGCGGAGTGTTTTTCCTGATACTCACTCATATCGATACGCGTCATCAGGTTTTCGTTGTCGAAAAGGTACTCTGCCAGAGCCTTTGCCAGCTCGGTCTTTCCTACGCCTGTAGTGCCAAGGAAAATGAATGAGCCGATAGGACGCTTGGGGTCTTGCAGCCCAGCACGCGACCGCCTGATGGCGTTGGCGATAGCACCGATGGCTTCAGACTGACCTACAACACGCTTATGAAGCTCAGCCTCGAGGTTGAGCAGCTTGTCTCTCTCGGACTGCATCATGCGAGTGGCAGGCACGCCTGTCCAACGGCTTACCACCTCGGCGATATCTTCCTTGTCCACCTCTTCCTTTACCAAAGGCGAACCCGCCTGAATCTCAGCCAAGTGCTGGCGGTTGTCCTCGATAGACTTCTCTTCCTCTTTTATCTTACCGTAACGCAGCTCTGCAACACGTCCGTAGTCGCCATCACGCTCGGCTTGCTCTGCCTCGAACTTATACTTCTCGATGTTGTTTTTCGCATTTTGGATTTTCTGCAACACATCGCGCTCTTTTTGCCACTTCTCGCGAACCTTGCTCGCCTCGGCTTTATTTTCGGCAATCTCTTGCGATAGCTGTTCGAGTTTCTGTGTGTCTTGCTCACGCTTTATCGCCTCACGCTCAATCTCGAGCTGCTTGATGGTGCGTTCCAAAGTGTCGAGCTCTTCAGGCATAGAGTTTACCTCGAGGCGTAGCTTTGCCGCCGCCTCGTCCATCAGGTCGATAGCCTTATCAGGCAAAAATCGGTTTGTGATAAACCTCACGGATAGCTCTACCGCAGCGATTATCGCCTCGTCTTTTATGCGGACTTGGTGGTGGTTTTCGTAGCGTTCCTTTAGCCCACGCAGTATAGCGATGCTGCTCGCTTCGTCTGGCTCGTTTACCATAACGATTTGGAAACGCCTCTCGAGAGCCTTGTCTTTCTCGAAATACTTTTGGTATTCGTCTAAGGTGGTGGCACCGATAGCACGCAGCTCGCCACGAGCCAAAGCGGGTTTCAGGATATTTGCAGCGTCCATAGCACCGTCGGACTTGCCTGCACCCACCAGCGTGTGAATCTCGTCGATAAAGAGGATTATCTCGCCTTCGGAGGCAATCACTTCGTTTACCACGGACTTCAGCCTCTCTTCAAACTCGCCTTTGTACATCGCACCCGCAATGAGCGAACCCATATCGAGCGAGTAGATGCGTTTCGACTTGAGGTTTTCGGGTACGTCGCCGCGAACAATTCTATCCGCCAAACCATCGACAATGGCTGTCTTACCCGTGCCGGGCTCGCCGATTAGGATTGGGTTGTTTTTAGTTCTACGGCTCAGAATCTGCAATACACGACGAATCTCTTCGTCTCTGCCGATTACGGGGTCGAGCTTGCCCGCCTTCGCTTTTTGGCAAAGGTCTATGGCGTATTTACTCAGTCCGCTCTCTTGTTGCTGTTGATTGTTCATGTTATTTATCATATCTTTTTTCTCTGTTTTTTTATTTACTGATTAAATTATTGCTAAATAATAGTATCAACTCTCGTTCCAAGAGGGTAATCGGATTTTTTGGCAGGCGATTTTTGTGTAAAAATGACTATTTGGCATAAAAATTATTATATGGTTGTAAAAATGGCTTTATTCCAGTAGAAATCACTACATTTGTGCAAAAATTCAGTTCATCGGAAAAGTTATGACCATTCAGGAGTTATCAGAAAGGATAAAGGCGAAGGCTCTCGACTTGGGTTTCTCGGCGGTTGGCATCGCCAGCTTGGAGCCTATGGCGGAGCACTCTGCGTGGCTTAGCGAATGGTTAGAGGCAGGCTATAATGCGGGAATGGCTTATATGGGGAACCACAGGGATAAACGCCTAAACCCCAGCGAGTTGGTGGGTGGAGCGAAGTCTGCCGTGGTGGTGCTGATGAACTACAAGCAACCGCATAGGCTCGAGGGTTCGGAGGTGGCTCAGTATGCCTATGGTGTTGATTATCATTTTTTTATAAAAGAAAAACTCGGCTTGCTGCTCTCGTTTCTGAAAACCCTTGTGCCTGAAGCCTCAGGACGAGCCTTTGTAGATTCCGCACCTGTGCTGGAGAAGGCTTTGGCTCATAGAGCTGGCTTGGGTTGGATTGGCAAAAACTCTCTGCTTCTGAACCCGCAGTTTGGCTCTACCACCTACATCGGCACGCTCTTTTTAGACCTCGAGCTCGAATACAACCGCACCCAGCTACCAAACGGCTGCGGCGAGTGCAGGAGGTGCATCGAGGCGTGTCCTACAGGAGCCATCTACAAGCCTCGTATGGTGGATGCTCGCCGATGTATCTCGTATCTGAATAAAAGCCATGCGGGAGAGCTTTCTGCAGAGCAGAGTGAGGCAATCGGCAGCCGACTCTGGGGTTGCGACGAGTGCATTCAGGCTTGTCCCTACAACCAGAAAACCCCAACCCACAACCAACCCGAGCTGATGCCGCTTCCAGAGCTCTTTCAGCATGATTTAAGCAGCCTCTCTCGCACCCAACTTCGCAAACTGATTATGCGGAAACCACCCAAGAGAGGTTGTTGAACTGTGTTGTTGTTTAGTGTTTAACGTTTTTTGTTTCACAAAAAAATCAAATATCCCCCTCTGAAAAGGGGGACAGCGTCAAAGCTACCCTCTCTTGTGGAGAGGGGCTGGGGGTGGAGTACATAGCCTGTATCTCTGTGAGCAAATAGCATAGAATCCCCCTGCAACTTCGTTGCCTTCCCCCTTTCGGAAAGGGGGAGATTGGGTTTGGCGGGATAAAAAATCACAGTCAATCACACAAATCAAAGGAATCATAGTTCAGACAATTGGCGAATAACACTAAACATTAAGCACTCAACCCTCAGCACTCAACACTACACACTACCACGGCACCGGAGCAAACTCTGCTTTAAATGTAAGGTCTTTTTTAGCCTCGATATTTCTTGGATTGTCTGTAACTCCATCACTCCACTTTATAAAGAGGTAGCCTGAGTTTGGTACAGCTGCTAAAGCAACGAGCTTACCGCAATTGTAGGCACCGCCGCCAATTACCATGCCCCAATCAGGGTTGTTTGCTAAGGTGCGTACCATAACTTTTTTTATTGCAAAAGTGGCTGTAAAAATAGTATTTTCTATGGCTACAACACTCCTTGGGTTTTGAGTGCTACCATCTTCCCACTCCACAAAGTGGCACTCTGCGTGTGGCACAGCCACCAAAGTAACACTTTCGCCACCCCTGTATGTGCCACCTCCTATAACCGTACCCCAGGCAGGTTTGTT
>CAYFSY010000107.1:0-6298 GCA_964345905.1 uncultured Paludibacteraceae bacterium
GTATCCTAAAAAATGTGCTTTCGGCATGCGGGCTCTCGCATCGGGCTCAGCCACACCGCTACCCGCCACAATAAAGTTTACATCTATTCCTTGTGCGATAACCTCATCGTAGATATCGAAAAGCGTTTCGATGTTTTTCTCCCACACAATGCGTGATGCGTAGAGCAGAGAAGGCTTGTCGTTGCCTGTAATGCTCTTGATGTAGTTTTTATCGGCTCTTTCGGGATTGAAAGTGCCTAAGTCAAGCCCTCTGTGCCACTGCCTGAGCAGCTCCCCCTCTATTACATAGCCGACGAGTTCTTGAATAATTACCTGAGTAGGCACATAGACAACGTTGCACTTGTTGTAAAACTTTCGATATAACTTAACCACCAAATTTTCAAACGGTTTAATCAGAAAAGGCAACCATTTGAGGTAGTAGCGTACATAAGAA
The DNA here is from genome assembly GCA_964345905.1 of uncultured Paludibacteraceae bacterium. Taxonomy (GTDB): domain Bacteria; phylum Bacteroidota; class Bacteroidia; order Bacteroidales; family Paludibacteraceae; genus F0058. The sequence continues at coordinate 434 of CAYFSY010000107.1, forward strand.
ATATAGTGCGTATGATAGATGGAGAGCACAGGAATACCCTTGAATTTGGCATACTTCATGGCAAAAAAACCGAGCGGAGAGGGTGTGGAGATGTGGATGACATCGGGTTTAAAGTCAAGCAGCGAGGCGTATAGCTTCACTTTTGCCAACGAAGGCAAAGCCATTTTATAGGAGGCATTGACGGAAATAATCATTGCAGGGACTTTCACTACTTTATGAGGAAAGGGGTGCTTGGGCGGCACACCACAGTAAAAGGTATACTCAAACTCAGTATCGGGAATCCTATCTACAAGCTGGTAGATTGTCTTTATGGCTCCGTCGATATCTCTGGTCAGCACATCTGCAAAAAAAGCCACTCTTATTTTGCGAGTTTGAGGAGTACTTGATGATAGTTTTACTTTATCCACTGCGTTATGATGATTAAAAACACAAGCGTTTTATCGAAAAAACATATATGTATTAACTTTCTACAATATAAAAAACATTTTACACTTGACAGAAATAAATCTATTTTAGTTTCGACACTCTAAATAAAAAAACAACTGCAAATTTACACAAAATTATTAATTAAGTCATACAAAATATCCCAAATAATAACCGCCACTGCCCTCACGGGCAGCAACGGTTCCCGACAACAAATCAGTTAGAAAAACATACTTATCTTTCATATTTCAATTTATTCAGCTTTTTCAGCCTAAAAGAGAAATAGATGGTATAACAACCTAAAGCTATGAACGCCAATGCTGTCCAGACAACTACATTGACACCCGCAAAGACAGGATTCCAGAGTAGGATAAACGAAAAGATCAATCCCAGCACTGCAACTACCATCAGCGTTCCCCAATCCAAAATTCCGTATTGCTTAAGCTCATAAGCCGAAACTATTCCGAAGATAGAGTGAAAAAGCAGCGTGAATCCTACATAAAATGGCAAAGTAACCATGCTTGCCACAGGATTGAGCAGCAGGAGGATTCCCACCACAACATTTATTATACCCAGCACCAGAGTCCAGCCCCAGTATTGATGCCTGTTGCCAAAAGCAAAAATCACTCCAGCAAGTCCGCTAATGAGAAATCCCAAAGCAAACACAAACGACAGCGCCACATACGAATCTGCAGGTGTGGCAAGTGTCCAAATGCCCAAAACTACAAATACCAGCCCTACAAAGAGCATCAAATACCATCGTTTAATGGTCTTTTCCAATTTTTTAAAAGTTCTTTCTATCATAACAATTACTTTTTATAGTTAATTAGTGAGTACAAAGTTAACACTATGCACGCTAATTTCCCTTGCCCGTTATTCACATAAACTTGCCCGAAGTTCACATTTTGGGGCTTTTTAGAGTTGCTCTCTATACTGGGAGGGTGATAGATTGGTCTGTTTTTTGAAAAACTTGCTGAACGACGACACTTCGGAGAAACCAAGCCTCTCTGATATTTGACTGATATTCAGCCGACTATCTTTTAGCAACAGTTTTGCATTGTCTGTGATTTTTTCATTGATAAACACGCCTGGCGACTTTCCTGTGGTGGCTTTCACTACCTTTATCAGGTGCTTGGGCGAGATGTATAGTCGGTCGGCAAAATATGCGGTGGTGTTTTCTATTTTGATGGGTTGCAAGAGCAGGTTGAAAAAGTCATAGGTAATCTCTTCGTTTCTTGTGGAGCGAACCTCCACTTTATTGCTTTTTAGGAAAATTTCAGCAACCTCGCAAATAGCTGCCAATAACAGATTGCGCAGTGCTTCGAGCTGAAATACAGAGCCTTTAGCTTCTCGTTTTCTGTAAATCAATCTATAAATATCAATTAGACCCTTCTGCTCTTCTACGGTGAGCTTAGCGAGCCAATACTCATTTCTGGGGACTTGGCGAAAGGGCTGTACAAGCTGAGCATTTACTATGTATTTTTCCAAAAAATCGCGTGCTACAAACATCAGAATGCCGTTGTATTGGCTTCTGGAACGAATTATTTGGACAATGGAAGAGGGTTGTGCAATCAGCAGAGTCGAAGCCGTCAGATTGTAATCTACGTTGTTGATACTGATATCGATATCACCATCTGTGCAGAGCATAATGCCCACATAGTCTTGCATATCGGCAGTCGAATTTTCAATTACCGGAATGGCACCATGGCAGAAAAAATAGTCTTTCTGAAACCACTCATATCCAAGATTTATGACAGCCTCTTGCAGCGTAAAGTATGAGTTTTCCGAACCACTGGTCATATCTACATTGTGTTACTGATATTATTGTCATTTCTACTTTGCATCTACAGAATCCAAATAGGCTACACGCTTCTACTTCCCAGGTCGCCACCGCTGAAAGATATTGACGGTCTTGTGGAATATGCCGTTCTGGGTGGTGCGGATATCCTCGGTTACATAAAACGCATTGCAGTCGAAATCATTTATCACCTGCTCTACTCGTTTCATCTTTTGCCTTGACACTACAGTCTCTATCACATCTACTCTGCCCACAGAGCCTTCGCCCTCTATCATCGTAGCTCCAAATCCGTTTTCGCTAAGCATTCTGACAAGCCCATCGCCGCTCTTTTTGGTATAGACACGGTATAGCAGCACACCAAACGCCAGCTTACTCTCTATCAGCATGCCCGCATAAGTGCCTGTGGCATAACCCGCTGCATAAGAGATGTATGACACCAAGTCGTTAGCTCGCGAGAGGATTTGCGAGATAATCACAATCCAGATAAACACCTCGAAAAAGCCGATAATCGGTGCAATAGTTTTCTGTCCTTTTGAGACAAAAATTATTCTGAGCGTGCCCAAAGTAACGTCGCAGATACGCCCAAAGAAAATCATAACTGGCAGAAGATAAGGATATTGCTCTAAAAGTTCTGTCATTTTTTTATATGTTTTTTCTATGTTTATAAATATGTGTCAATCAAGCTTTTTCACAAACTCTATTATCTTTTCCGCAGAATCCATAAAGGTGCTATTGCCCCAAAACTTATCGGTGATTTTTTTACGTTTTTTATAGTCTATAGTTGTGTAGGTTTCGTCTTTTATGGTCTGGCAAAGCTCCTCAAACGTACGTGCAAATGTGCCCTCTGCATACTCCTCAAACGGAAATATAAACGTTCTCTCCTTTATGTACTCCTCATAGTCGTAAGTGTACAAAATTATACTTTTATCCATAAGCATATACTCGTACATTATCGAAGAGTAGTCTGTAATAAGCACGTCGGTGTAGGGTAGAAGTGAATGTACATCCATTTTGGAGTTGAAAAATAAAATGTTCGACAGTCCGCTCAATTGGCTCTCGTCAACCACCGTATTTGCATGTGGCTTCAGTATCAGCATAGAGTTTTTCTCTTTCAGAAGCTCATTGATAACGTTCAAGTCCATGCCTTCAGAGAATATATTCGCCTGAGAGTCTCTCCACGTAGGCATATAGATAAACACCCTCTGAAACTGCTTGATGCTCTCTACTGCCTCCATAGTCTCTTTGGGTTCATATTTGCGGATAAATTCAATTCGCTCCTCCTCATCTACAAAAAATATCTTGTTGCGAGGCGCGCCCAGCCGCACACACCTATCGGTAGATATTCTAAAGGCTTTTGCAAAATAATTTGTGTAAAACTCACTATCTGGTGTCAGGACAAAGCTCGGACGACAAAAAGCCTCAGGGTGATAGTACCTCTCCTTTAGAGTCTTTTTATGGAATCGCTCCGCCAAAGGTCCTGTGGTAATATCAAACTCGATACTCTTTATCGGCATTCCGCCATGCCAAAGGTTAAATGCCACCGCTCCACCCGATAGGCAAAAGAGTATATCCGAACGGTAAGAGTTGTAGAACCAGACCTTAGAGGTCAGGGCAAACCACGCTCCTTTTAGGCTCAGCAGGTGGTAGGCGGGCAAGCCGTAGGCTCTGACCATCTCCACTGTCTTTCTGCTCATAGAGAGCCACGCTATCTCAAGCTCTTTATTGTGGTGGAATGTATGAATAAAAAGGAACTTGGAGTTGTCGTTGAAAGCCATGCGAAAGCTACCGAATGCTATCCTATTTCTCTTTCTGGGAAAAAGAAAAGAGAGGGGATAGATTAGGTAACAAACAAAATATACAAAAAATTTTACAAACCTATTATCAATCATTTTTTTTACTTGTTACGAAGTTTATTAAGTGTTTCGTTGATAAGCGTTGACGAGGTGCCTTTTGTGTATGGAAAATAGACAATCTTTACCCCCACCTCTGCAAACTGCTTTTCGAAAGCGTCCCACTTTGGTGTGTTTTTCCAGTCGTCTCCTACAAACATCACATTGAACTTCAGCCGCTCCCAAGCCTCCATTTTATCCATAGAGTTCTGAGCCACAGCCTCATCTACATAACGAATAGCTCTCACTATCTCTATCCGCTCCTCGAAAGGAATTACAGCACTTTTGTGTTTGTAAGAGACCAGTTCGTCTGTGGTAACTCCCACAATCAGCTTGTCGCACTGAGCTTTTGCCTTACGCAAAAGGTTTAGATGCCCAATATGAAAAAGGTCGTAAACGCCTGTTGTATAGCCAATTACCATAAGTGTGTTTTATTTTTCAGGTTCATAAATATTCAGAAACTCCTCGAGGCAATAGAGTTGCCACTTCTGGTTTCCTGTAAGCTTGCTCATCTCTATATCCTGGCGGAACTCTCTGCGCTTAGGTCCCTGCCAATCTTTGAAGTAAATATCTACAGGACGAGGCATCGGCACCTTCTCTGGCACTGGGAAGTTTGGATACTTCTTTCTAAACAGATCACGAATCAGGTATTTCGAGTCACCATTTCGTACTCTTTCCAGATCAAGTGGTTCAGCCATTTTAAGCTTTGCATAGGGGTCTGTGTATGAGATTCCCACCACTCCGAAAGCGTTGAAGTACGACCCCGAACTTTCGATAGAGAACACATTATCCATAAAACTCAGAAAGTCGATATGCTCGCTGTCGCGGAATCGCTCGAAAAGATACGACATATCCACAGGATTGACCAAAACCTCCTCTGGAGGAGTAAAGGTATAACGCTTCTGAAACTCCTCGAGCGTCCAATCCTTTGCCAATAGCTTATCCATTCCTCCAAATATGAGGTCTGCACTCTCGCCAATAATCAGGCGAGTGATGCCATCGCGTTTGGCATATAGAGCCGCCTCCATTAGCTGTGGCTCAATAGAGTGAACTGGTGCAGCCTTTGCTCTCATCACTGGCTCCAAGTTGCGTTCTACCACACTCCAATCGATATCCACATAGTGCAGATTCAGCCCGTAGTGCTTGGCAAACTGCTCGGCTCTCTGTAGCTCCTCTTGCTCGATACTTCCACCTACAAAGCGGAATGTATAGGCATCACAACCACGCATATACGAAGCCAAAATAGAGGAGTCCATCCCTCCCGAAAGACAAATGCCAAGCTTCTCGCCCTTCAGAGAGTCGAAAACCTTTTGAATCTCACGGTCGATGTCGTCGGCAGTTTTTACAAGTGTCAGTTGAGATTGGTCTGCAGGCTTGAAGTTTTCGTGCCTAAGGTTTGGATAAAACTCCACTCCATCTTTTTCTATATAACGAAACGCCATATACGAGCTCATACAGAACTCTTTATCTACGATGTTTTTCATCTTTTTTCTATTTTTGATAAGTTAAATTACAACGAGCAAAGGTACAAATTTAATTGCTAATAACCGTAAGTTTTCTGCTCTTTTTTTGATAGGATTAGGCAGTAAGAATTTGATTTTTGATTTTTGCAAGTTCGCCTAACTTCCTTATCACTCCTTTGGCTTTAAAAGTCTATTGTCGAGGCTGTATTGCAATCCCTTTGAGGGATTTATCCCAAGCCTTCAGCACCAATCTCGTTTGCAAAACCAGCAGGATGGGGCTATCCGCCCCAAA
>CAYFSY010000108.1:0-6255 GCA_964345905.1 uncultured Paludibacteraceae bacterium
TTTATCAGAGTGCAGAAGGCGAGGGAGCAGTCGGGGCTAAAGTCATCTCAAATCTCCTACCACATTGTTTTCACAGGCAATCCGGGCACGGGCAAGACCACTGTTGCCAGAATTATAGCCAAAATCTACAAGCATCTGGGTATCCTCACCAAGGGGCATCTGGTGGAGACCGACCGTGCGGGACTCGTGGCGGAGTATGCAGGACAGACCGCCGTAAAGGTAAACCGAACGGTCGATTCGGCACTGAACGGCATTCTCTTTATCGACGAGGCGTATTCTCTGGTGGGCGAAAACAAAGACGACTTCGGCAGAGAAGCCGTTGCTACGCTGATAAAGCGAATAGAGGACGACAGAGACAGACTGGTGGTGATTTTGGCGGGATACACGGGCGAGATGACCGACTTCATAGATACCAACCCCGGCTTCAAGTCGCGGTTCAATCGCTACATCGACTTCCCAGACTACACGCCAAGCGAGTTGTTTGAGATTTTCGTCAGCATGTGTGCCAAGCTCGAATATCACACGACAGCGGAGGTGGAGCAGAGACTAAAGCAGCTTTTTGAAAACGCTTATGCGTCGCGAGACAGGTCGTTTGGCAATGGTCGTTTTGTAAGAAATATATTTGAAAAGGAGCTGGAGCAGCAAGCCAACCGAATAGCCAAAGAGAGCATTCTGACAAAGGATATTCTCACGACAATAACCGAAGATGATGTGGATATTTCTGTATAAAACGTGTAAAAAATCAATTATATAGCTATAATGGTTAAATATAACATATCCAATGAATTACAGAGATAGAGTTTTTATGTCGGTGGCTGAAAATCTGAGCTTTTCGAAGACGGCAGACCAGTTCAACATCAGCCAACCTGCCGTCTCGAGGCATATCAAAGAGCTGGAGGAGCATTACAAGACCAATCTTTTTGAGCGGAAAGGCAATAAGGTCTATCTGACAGAGGCGGGCAAAAGGGTCTATAATGCCTACAAAGAGATAGCTCAGCTCTACCGCAATCTCGATTTCGAAATCGGGCAGCTACACAACACGGTTTCGGGCGAATTTATCATTGGAGCGAGCTCTACTATTTCGCAATACGTTATACCACAAATGATTGCGTCTTTTCACAAGCGTTACCCAAAAATCAAAATCTACCTGATAAACGGCAACTCGTTTGAGATGGAGAAGCTACTTACAGATAACAAAATTGATATGGCTTTGGTGGAAAATCACTCGTCGCAGTCGGGCATCCGCTACAAAGACTTTATGGACGATGAGTTGATAGTGGTTACCGGAAAAAACAGCGTTTACGCCAAACGCGAAAACATCTCGAAAGAGGATTTGATGCAGATTCCAATAGTGCTCAGAGAGCAGGGCTCAGGCACATTGGAAGTGATAAAAGAGATGCTCGCACAGCAGAAAATCAACTTCGAGAACCTAAACACCCATATCCATCTGGGCAGCACCGAGGCGATTAAAAGCTTTCTGCAGGACTTCGACGGCTTGGCTATCGTATCCGAAAAAGCCGTCCGCAACGAACTCTACATGAAAACTCTTGTAAGGCTAAGCGTAGCAGGCTTTTCGATTTCCAGAAAATTCCGTATCGCCTACAGGCAAGGACACAAGAGCCGACAGATAGAACTATTCGAAAACTTTCTGCTTCAGTATAACCTGTAGTTATCTTTAATAAGAAAACTCTATTTGCACACGTTATGGGAAAAGTGTACTTTTGCAGAAAAAATAAATTGATACATATATGGAAAGTAAAAACCCTTCAAAATTCATGGAGAGCCTGAGAGGTGCCGAGTGGCTCTATCCTATCATTATTGCACTATGTTTTATGCCATTTATTTCGCCAGCCATTGCGTTGCTTATCGGCTTGGTCTTTTCGTTCATTGGCATTAAGCCTGGTGGGAACTTGCACAAGTACACTTCGAAAACCCTGCAGGCGTCTATCGTTCTGATGGGTTTCGGTATGAGCCTTGCCGATGTAATCGCCTCGTCGAAAACAGGATTTATCGAGACTATTATCTCTGTTACAGTTGTGATGATTTTGGGAATATTGCTGGGTAAACTCCTGAAGGTAGAGAAAAACACATCGATATTGATCTCTACGGGAACGGCGATTTGCGGCGGAAGTGCCATCGCAGCCGTGGCACCGATTATCAATAGCAAAAACTACCAAACCTCATTCGCACTGATTGTGGTATTTGTGCTGAACGCCATTGCGTTGTTTATTTTTCCCGTCATCGGTCGCCACTTGGGGCTTAGCCAAGAGGCGTTTGGCAACTGGGCTGCCATTGCTATTCACGACACAAGTTCGGTAGTGGGAGCGGGAGCCATCTATGGCGAAAAGGCTCTGCAAGTAGCCACTACGGTAAAACTTATCCGTGCCTTGTGGATTATCCCGCTGGCACTGGTTATCGCTTTTGTAAACAAAGTAGATGACAAAAAGTCAATAAAATCCCCTTGGTTTATCCTATTTTTCGTGGCAGCTATCATCTTTGCAAACATTTTCCCATCGATGCAGAGCAGTTACGAACACTTTAGCTGGCTTGGTCGTCGCGGTATGGTGGTAGCTCTGTTCCTTATCGGCTCTAACATCACTATCAGCGAAATCAAAAAATCTGGTCCGCGTAGCTTTATTCTGGGTATTTTGCTTTGGATAGTGATTTCCATCGGCTCGCTGTTTTTCGTCAGCAAAATGGGCTTTTAGGTTCGTATCGTTATAATAAACTCACTCACTTTGAAAGTTGGTATTTTTCTAAATATCAACTTTTATTTTTTAAAAAACATTGTAAATAAATCGGATAAAAGTGATTTTTTACTGTATTTTTTTGTAAATTTGTAAGCGAAAAGTTAGCATAGTCTCTAAGCGTAGTTTCGTATGCTATAAATAATTGTAATTAACCATTTAACACCCTAATTTTATGAAAAAGCTTACTATTATTCTGACTCTACTTGCTCTATCAGTTTTCCCATTTTATGCTCAAGAGAAAGAGCCACAAGAGCAAGAACCTCAAGAACAATTAGAGCCACAAGAGCCACAAAAAGAGAAAAACAGATGGACTGTAGTAGGCACTGTTCAGTATGTAACGCAGCACCACTGGCGTGGTATTAATAAAGGTCCTCTCTTTGGTAAGGCTCCCGCGTTTGAGCCAAGCATCGTGTTTTTCAACAAGTATTGGAATATAGGTGTGTTTGCCGCAAGCTCCTTCGACGGCGTCTATAAAACGGTGTTGCCTTGGGTATCGTTCTCGCCTGTAAAAGGACTGTGGATTGGCGTTGGGGACATATATTCTCCAGGAAAGGAGATGTGGAGCAAAAACCCATTTGACTTCGGACTCACCACCTCCAAACACTTTGTTGATGCCGTGATTTCCTATCAATTGCCGTGGTTTCCGCTCTCGATGAAGTGGGCAACAATCGTGGCGGGCAAAGACCCCACTGCCGAAGGCAAACGTAACTTTACCTCATACGGAGAACTCTCGTACGGACACAGCTGGAAAGCGTTCAACATCTGGGGTTGCGTGGGAATGACGCCTTGGGAAGGGCTATATTACAAAGAAAAGGGAGGAATAAACAACATAGAGCTGAAACTTCAATACACGTTCAAGCTCTACAAGCCTGTTTCGCTACCTCTTTTTTGTCAAATTTACTTACAATCCGCTTGCTGAGAAGTTTCTTTTCTTGGCAGGAGCAAGCATATCAATTCCTTACACATTTAAGTAATTAGCTGAAAATGAACACAAAAAGAGTTTCGCCAAAATGGATTGAGCATTTAGAGGATAATGAGATATTTGTTTTCGGTAGCAACCTTGAGGGGGCACACGGCGGAGGTGCAGCCAAGCTGGCTCTAAATTGGGGAGCAATTTGGGGGCAGGGCGTCGGCTTGCAGGGGCAAACCTACGGCATTCCCACTATGCAAGGCGGTGTCGAGACCATCAGACCCTATGTCGATGAGTTTATCGCCTTCGCCAAAGAGCACCCGGAGCTGAAGTTCCTTGTTACAGGGATTGGCTGCGGCATCGCGGGATTTACCCCAAAAGAGATTGCACCGCTATTCAAGGAGGCAACAGGCGTGGAGAATATCTTTCTGCCTGAGAGTTTTTATGATAATTTACAATAAAAAACAATTATAAAATGGCACTTTTTAATATCGACAATCAAGGCAAACTTGAACTAATAAAGGAATTACCCTTTAAACTTGAAAGAGAGATTCAGACGCTGACAGAACAAAACATGAAAGCTGTTTTTGGTTTCGATTTTGTACGTTCCGAATTTGCTCTTAACAATTTTAGAATCGACACTTTGGCTTTTGATAAAGAGGCATCAAGTTTTGTAATCATAGAATACAAAAGAGATAAGACATTCAGCGTTATCGACCAAGGTTATGCTTACTTGTCTTTGATGCTTAACAATAAAGCAGACTTTATTCTTGAATTTAACGAAAGGAATAGCAAAGAAACCTTAAAGCGAGATGATGTTGACTGGTCTCAGTCAAAAGTAATTTTCATTTCACCAAGTTTTACTACTTATCAAAAAGAGGCAATTAATTTTAAAGACCTTCCGATTGAACTTTGGGAGGTTAGACGCTACAGTAACAAAACAGTGAGTTATAATCAGATTAAAACCTCTGGTTCACAAGAAAGTATAAAAACAATAAGTCACCAAAATGACACCATTGAAAAAGTAACAAGGGAAATAAAAGTTTTCACGGAAGAAGAACATTTAGATAAAGCATCAGAAGAGATAAAAGAGCTTTACGAAAAACTAAAAAATGCTATTCTTAATCTTGACAACCTTGAAGTTAAGCCAAAAAAGCTTTATATAGCATTCGTCGCTTCGTCTAATGTTGTGGATATTCTTATTCAGCGAAACCAAATTAAGATGTGGCTAAATTTAAGAAAAGGCGAACTTAGCGATCCAAAAGGAATTTGTAGAGATGTGTCACAAACAGGTCACTGGGGAAATGGCGACTATGAAATAATATTTCGAACAGACGAAGATTTAGAATACATTTTAAGCTTGATAAAACAATCAATAAAGAAAAATAGAAAATAGAGCGAAGCAATAATATGAGCAACACCAAAATATCCATACGCTTTTTCGACGACCGCGAGGTTCGTGCCGTTTGGGATGAGGAAAATTCCAAATGGTGGTTTTCTGTGTTGGATATTGTGGCTGTGCTGACCGACCAAGACGATTACAATAAAACCAGAAATTATTGGAAGTACCTAAAAGCTAAATTAAAAAAAGAGGGAAACGAACTGGGTAGTGCTACTACCCAATTCAAATTAAAGTCACCTGACGGCAAAATGCGCCTGTCGAATGTACTTGATTATGACGGAATTATCGAGCTTGGCAAACAGTTCCCCTCTACCAAAGCCAATCGGTTTATAGAGTGGTTTACCTATAGCGACGAGACCATCGACGGAAAAAGTAAGACTAAGGCTTACGCCTTGTTTGAAAGTTCGTTGATTGATAGCATCGAAGTCGGCACTACAAAAGGATTGCAGCAGATTCACGCCTATCTTTTTGGCGGGCTTTACGATTTTGCGGGACAAATCCGTCAGAAAAACATCTCGAAAGGTGGCTTCCATTTTGCAGCGGCTCAGTTTTTAGGCAGCACGCTAAAGCAGATTGAGCAGATGCCGCAAAATACATTCGACGAAATTGTAGAAAAGTACGCAGAGATGAACGTCGCTCATCCGTTTATGGAGGGCAACGGCAGAAGCACTCGCATCTGGCTGGATATGATGCTAAAGCAGAGCCTCAAACGCTGTGTGGATTGGAGCAGGATAGATAAAAACGACTATATGCGAGCAATGGAAAAGAGCGCTGTAGATAGCAAGCCATTGAATAGTCTGCTCAAGAATGCACTTACAGACCAGATAGACAGTCGCGAAATGTATATGAAAGGCATTGATTATTCATATTATTATGAGGAAAATTAACAACAAAAATACAAACTATTCAAAGATTTTTTACTAACTTTGAATGTTAAAATCTAAAAAAACAACAAACCCAATAAAAAAACAGAAAAGAGTATGAACGAGAAATTATTATCAGAAGTTACAAAACTTCAACCAGAGATGAAAGAGTGGATGGACTACATGCACGCAAACCCATAGCTAAACATGGACACGCACAATACGGCGAAATACATTGCCGAAAAGCTAAAATCGTGGGGCTACGATGTAGCTGAAGGCATTGGCGGAACGGGCATACTGGCATCTATGACTGTGGGCGACGGCAAAAAG
>CAYFSY010000109.1:0-4825 GCA_964345905.1 uncultured Paludibacteraceae bacterium
CAACCTGATATATCCATTCCTCGATAGAAATGCAGACATCATCATCGGCATAGGTGAGGAGATAATCGTAACGCACCCAAACATATTCGGACCTGAGCCGATGAGCATATACGAGATAGTCCATCGTTCGTTGAAATACAGAAAGATGGCTCACACCTGTGAGGTGCTTGCCGCTCTTGCACTGCAAGACGAGATGGGAATCCCGCAAGAGAGCTACTACTTCTCTGATATCCGCAACGGCTTTGTATTGCGTTTCAAAGAGAAACCAGCTATCGACCTTGAGTATTTGGAGCAGCTTATCAATGAAAAGATTGCAGAGGGAATCCCTGTCTCCTACTACGACAGAGACAATATACAGATAGGAGATGGCACCATATTCAATTGCGACGGACCGCGTTTCCATGTCCGCAACACATCTGAGATTGTGAATTTCTCGCTATACAAAGAGTTGATTTATGACGTTACAAACTCCACCTACTGCTTGGTAGGACTTATTGGCGACAATTCAGATGAGATAAAAAACCGAAATACTAAATATTTTTTAAATAGATGCAATAATGAGAATAGTTAAAACAGAGGATATAACCTCACTTGTAGAGCGACTTTGCATAGAGGCTTGCTGCGTCATCACAGACGACATTTACAGTGGCTTCAAGAGTTGCCTTAAGACCGAAAAATCGCCTCTCGGCAGGCAGATTATCGGCACACTAATAGAGAATGCGGAGATAGCTCGCTCGGAGCAGAGTCCGATTTGTCAGGACACAGGAATGACTGTGGTCTTTGTCAGGATGGGACAAAACGTGCAGATTGACGGAAGCTTTATCGAGGATGCCATTAATCAGGGTGTCCGCCAAGGCTACACCAAAGGCTACCTGCGTAAGTCTGTGGTAAAAGACCCAATCGACCGCCAAAACACCAACGACAACACGCCTGCTGTAATCCATTACGAGATTACTCAGGGAGACGAGTTCCACATCACGATTGCACCAAAAGGCTTCGGCAGCGAAAACAAGAGTGCTCTAAAAATGCTGACCCCAAGTGAGGGAGTTGAGGGAGTAAAGAGGTTTGTGATAGAGACGGTGTCAAACGCAGGCTCAAACCCTTGTCCGCCAATCATCGTTGGCGTGGGTATCGGTGGCACAATGGAGCGTGCTGCCTACATGAGCAAAAAGGCTCTGCTTCGTCCTGTCGGAACAAAGAACGAGCGTGAGGATTTGCAGAAGCTTGAGCAGGAGCTACTTAGCGAGATAAACGCTTTGGGTATAGGACCTGCTGGCTTTGGTGGAACATCTACGGCTTTGGCTGTCAATATCATAACAGGTGCTACCCACATTGCGGGACTTCCTGTCTCGGTAAATATCGGTTGCCACGCTACACGTCATGCAGAGGGTAGCCTTTAAGTTTTTTGTAGAATAAATAAATTGGAGAAAAAGTTATGGCTGATAAGAAAATTCTAAATGCACCATTTTCAGATGATGATATAAACTCGCTCAAGGCGGGAGATATGGTATATATTTCTGGCACTATCTATACCGCTCGCGATGCGGCTCATAAGCGTTTGGTAGAGATGCTACAGCGTGGCGAGGCTATGCCGTTCGACTTCGAGGGACAGGGTGTCTATTACGCTGGTCCGTGTCCTGCAAAGCCGGGTAAGCCGATTGGGTCGGTAGGACCTACCACAGGCGGACGTATGGATGCCTACTCGCCAACCCTGATAGAGAAAGGCTTGCGTGTGATGATTGGCAAGGGTTCTCGCTCAGAGGCTGTGGTAGATGCTCTGAAAAAGCACGGCGGCGTATATTTTGCAGCAATCGGCGGAGCAGCGGCTCTGATGGCTAAGTGTGTAAAGTCTGCCGAAGTTATCGCATTCGACGAACTCGGCACAGAGGCAGTCCGCAGGCTCGAGGTAGAGGAGCTTCCTGTAATAGTCGCTATCGACAGATACGGCAACAACGCCTACAACACAGGCAGGAGTGAGTTTGCGGGTAAGGGTTGAATAGGCAAAAATAGCAAAGAACAAGGAGTAAAGAATTAGGGACAGGCTTTTATAAGTTTGTCCCTTTTTTTGCTCTTAGAATCTCGCGTTTGCCATCCTTTGGACCTTGTAGGCGTTCGGTGCTGAAGCCTGCGCGCTGTAGCCTTCGGCGAACTTCGCCCTTGGCGCAGTAGGTGGTGAGTATTGCTCCTTCGTTGGCGCTCTGGTAGAGTAGCCTAAACCTATCCTCTTGCCACATCTCTGGTTGCTTTTCGGGTGAAAAGGCGTCGAAGTAGCAGACGTCGAACGCTGGTAACTCTTTGGTACAGGAAAAGTCTATTTTGAGTTTTCTGAATGTGAAGTTGTCGGCAATCTGAATTTTCTTATCAAAACCTGCCTCATGCATAGCCATAAACTCATCTTTTAGTCCGAAGAATTGGTAAAAGTTGAGCCGCGAGTAGATATCTCTGTCCAAGGGGTAGAGCTCAAGCGTGGTATAATCCACCGCTTTTCCGAGCTTGGCTGCCCATGATAGCGTGCAGAGTGCGTTCAGTCCGCTACCGAAGCCCACTTCGAGCAGACGCAACTCACTCTTTTGGCACTCGCGTAGTCCCATCTTTACAAAGATATACTCTGCCTCGGTAATGGCGCTTTTGGTGGAGTGGTATGTCTCGCCCACCGCGTGGCTAAAAATCGTATCGGAGCCGTCGTCTGTCTTCTCTATTTTGAGCATAAAGCGTTTTTTTAAGAGTTTTGCAATACTTTGTTCAAAGTATCAAATAGCTTATCAAAATCGGATTGGGAAAAATCAAGAAATCGGCTCTGCTATTTCGTAATTGTAGGTTTTTCTTTTTATCCATTTTTCAATATTTTGTGCGACTATAAATATCTATATGTTAGTTTAATACAAATGTTTTTTACACTTGTTGTCGCAGTTATTTCTCTTCTGTTATAAGTTTCTTATAAATCAACTCCCAAAAGCTTGATTTTACATGTTCTTTGTCTACTATCCAATAATAGTTTGGAATTCTTTCATTAAAAAAGCTATGTCCTCTCATATGTACTTGAATTGAGAATCCCATATCATGGCTCATAAAAGTATTTAGGATCTGGTTTAGTTGAAATAGTATCAAGTCTATATGTAATATAATAGTCTTTAATGTCTGACCAATCGAAGTTTATAATTCCATTCTCAGTCGGAATGTGTTTTTTATTGTTATAAAATGAATTCATAAACATTTGTCCATTGTCTGGCCATAACACAAAAGCTTTCTCTGCAGGTGAAGAGCCATTGTCAGAAATGTACTTTGCAAGCATAATTGTATCAATTCCTTTTTCTTTTAACCGACAAGCATATGTCTCTGAAATTGAATCAATATTAAACAATCCTGCTCTGTTCCAGTTGTCATTTATGTTACTTGTCTTAAATTCACAACCATTTGCATAAATTCGTAATCTTTCCTCTTCTTTTCTGTAATACTCCTCAAACTCTTGATTGTTATCAAGTTTAGATGTATCCGTTAGATATTCACATGCTATACCAACATAATTACCTCTGATATTCAAAATATAAATACGTTTTCCAGTTACTCCAGCGCCTGACTCATAAGGTGAAATGTAAACAATTTCTCCAATGTCTCCAGTTTTCGGTTCAAAGTTTTTCCAAGCACTTTCTCCGCATAGGTTTTTGATTTTTTCTGATGGAAAAGTAAACGACTTACTTTTATTAAGAGTGCTATACACTCCTCCATCATGCCAGATTTTTACTTTCTTTCCAATGAGTTTTTCTGTCTGTAAGAGTGAGTTGCAAAAATCTGGCTTTTCGGATTCAATAAGCTTAAATAAGGTTTGACAATTGCCAGTTTGAATGCCGAAAATCAATGCTATTATGCAGATTATCAGTATCGTTTTTGTTGGTCTATTATAGTTGTACATAACGTGTCAAAAATATAGGTTCAAGATAACTTTAGAGGATTTTCCCTCAAAATTTTCAACAAAATTACGCAAATATTTCAATTCTTGCAAACAAAATTCATTGTTCATTGTTCTTTGCTCTTTGTTCATCAAAAAAATAGTAACTTTGCACATAAGTTATTATAAAAAAAGGAATAAAGAAATGCTTTTTGAGGACATTATATTCGGACCGATTCAGAGTCGTAGGCTTGGCACCTCGCTGGGGGTAAACCTGATGCCTACAGTTGGCAAGATTTGTAACTTCGACTGCGTCTATTGCGAGTGTGGGTTCAACTCGCCACTAAAACCTGATACACGCAGACCAAAGCGTGAGGAGGTGCGTAGTGCGTTGGAGGGTAAGCTCAGGAGCTACAAAGGCGAGGGCAAAAAGATTGATACCATCACCTTTGCGGGCAATGGCGAGCCTACTCTTCACCCACAGTTTGCTGAGATTATTGGCGACACCGTAGAGCTTCGCGACGAGATATTTCCAGATGCTAAAATATCGGTGCTCTCAAACGCCACGCTGGTAGGTAAGCAGAGTGTGTTTGAGGCTTTGAAGAAGGTTGATAATAATATTCTAAAGCTCGATTCGGCTATTCAGCAGACGGCAGAGTGGATAAATCAGCCTGCTGGACGTTATTCGGTGGAGGAGGTTGTTAAGAACCTTGAGCGTTTTGAGGGGGACTTTACTCTGCAGACACTTTTCTTTAGCGGAGAATATAAGGGAAATGTCATCGACAACACCACCGAGGAGGAGGTGGCGACGTGGCTCAAGGTGGTGGAGCACCTTCGTCCTAAGCAGGTAATGATTTACACTCTCGACCGTCCTACACCTGCACAGAATCTAAAGAAAGCCAGCGTGGAGCGGATGAAAGAGATAGCCGCTGAGGTAGA
>CAYFSY010000109.1:4835-6241 GCA_964345905.1 uncultured Paludibacteraceae bacterium
AAGATCCTTTGCAGGAACGGATCTCGAGGGTTGAGGGACAACGGATATTGGTTGCTCCGCTTTCTTGGGGACTTGGACATGCTACGCGTTGCGTGCCGATAATACGAGCATTGCAAGCGGTGGGCAAGCATGTAGTAATAGCCTCTGACGGCTATCCGTTGGAGTTCCTGAGGCAGGAGTTTCCGAGCATTGAGTTTGTGGAGTTCCCGTGGTGTAGGGTAGAGTACAGTCAGGGGAAGTCGCAGGTGTGGGCAATGCTGTGGCAGATACCAAAGTTTCTGGTAGCAATCCGTAGAGAGCACAGAGAGTTGCCAAAAATTATCGAGCAATACAAGATAGATACTGTCATTTCTGATAACCGCTTTGGACTTTGGACAAAAGCCGTTAAGTCTATCTACATAACGCACCAAATATCCGTCAAGGTAACGCGGAGAGATAGCCTTCTTAATTACATTGTTTACCGCCTACACCGTCGAATTATAGAGAAATACGCGGAGTGTTGGGTGCCAGACTTTGAGGGGGAAAACAATCTCTCGGGTGACTTTTCGCACCGCTATCCATTGCCAAATAATACCTATTTTATAGGAGTTTTATCACGTTTTCAAAGAGAAGTATAGTAGAGAGTTTTCCATAAAAGAGATGTTTCTAAAGACAGAAGGCATAGTTTTACGCACAATTCAGTACTCAGACTCGCGTCTGGTGGTAACGCTTTTTACGCAAGAGGAGGGCGTGGTGTCGGCTATCTTTCAGGTTGGCAAGCGCTCTAGCAAGCGGTCTCTGCTTGAGCCATTTTCTCTTGTAAATCTTGTGCTGAAACGCGAGAGGACAAACCTGCACTTTATCCGCGACATCTCGCCTGTAAGAATCCTGCAAGGAATAGCTGCTGGAGCAGAAAAGCGGCTAGTGGCAATGTTTATGGCAGAGGTGGTCTATCGCACTCAAAAGGAGTCGCAGCAAGACATGGAGCTATTCATATTTCTACAGGATTCTATCTGTTTTCTAAACCAATTCTCTGGCGAAGCGATGAGCTTCAGCCTACTTTTTATGATAGAGTATGCAAAAAAAATGGGAGTTTCGCCAAACTTAGAGAGCTATAGCGACGGTTCGCTTTTCGACTACAATAATGGAGTCTTCCTACCATACGATGAGTTCCTACCGTTTGTAGCAGATGTATCTCATAGCAAGCTTTTCCGTAAGTTCCTATCAGAGGATTTTTACTCGATAGAGACAGCCTCTTATACGCCTGCCGAAATCTCTGCTCTGATGAATGTTATCACACAGTTTTTAGAGACCCATATTCCGGAGTTCAGATACATAAAGTCGCTGGATATAATCAGGGAGTTGATTTAATTTCATTGCTGTCCGATAAAACTCAAAGTTGTTTTTACAATTACCTGAACTATAGC
>CAYFSY010000110.1:0-6179 GCA_964345905.1 uncultured Paludibacteraceae bacterium
CCAATGCTCGGAGGGTGTTGATGTCGATGTCGTTGGTAGGCTCGTCCAGCAGCAACACGTTTGCCTCCGACTTCAGCGTTAGAGCCAAGTGCAGGCGATTACGCTCTCCGCCAGATAGCACTCCGCAGAGCTTCTCTTGGTCGCCACCAGTGAAGTTGAACCTCGCAAGGTAGGCACGAGAGTTTATCTCTCTGCCACCAACGCGGATGAACTCGGTGCCACCAGAGACAACTTGGAATATGGTCTTTTCGGGGTCGATATCTTTGTGCATCTGGTCAACGTAGCCAATTCTTACAGTCTCGCCAACCTCAAAAGTGCCTTTATCCACGCTCTCCATTCCCATTATAAGGCGGAAAAGCGTAGTCTTACCCGCTCCGTTTGGTCCTATGATTCCTACAATACCGTTTGGTGGTAGCATAAAGTTGAGGTCGTCAAACAGAAGTTTGTCGCCAAAGGCTTTTGCTACACCCTTTGCCTCTATTACCTTATTTCCCAAGCGTGGTCCGTTAGGGATAAACAGTTCGAGCTTCTCCTCACGTTGCTTTTGGTCTTCGTTGAGCAGTTGGTCGTAGGCTTTCAAGCGGGCTTTACCTTTTGCATGGCGGGCAGATGGCGCCATTCGCACCCATTCGAGCTCACGCTCAAGGGTCTTGCGGCGTTTGCTCTCTTGCTTCTCCTCCATAGCCATTCGCTCGGTTTTCTGCTGTAGCCAACCAGAGTAGTTACCTTTCCAAGGAATTCCCTCACCGCGGTCAAGCTCGAGTATCCAGCCTGCCACGTGGTCGAGGAAGTAGCGGTCGTGAGTAATGGCGATAACTGTACCTTGGTAGTTCTGCAGGTGCTGCTCAAGCCAATAGATACTCTCAGCATCGAGGTGGTTGGTCGGCTCGTCGAGCAATAGGATGTCTGGCTGCTGAAGCAGCAGGCGACAGAGAGCCACACGACGACGCTCTCCTCCAGAGAGGTTTTTCATAATCATATTTTCGTCTGGGCAACGCAGTGCGTCCATTGCCTGTTCGAGCTTGGTGTCGATATTCCATGCATCGCAAGCGTCGAGCTTGTCCTGAACTTCGGCTTGGCGAGCCAAAAGCTTGTCGAAGTCTGCATTCTCGTCGCCGAAAGCGTTGTTTATCTCCTCAAACTCACGGAGCAAGTCCATCACGGGCTGAACACCCTCTTGCACTACCTCTTTTACAGTTTTCTCCTCATCGAACTTTGGCTCCTGCTCAAGGTATCCAACCGAATAACCGGGCGAAAATACCACCTCGCCGTCGAAGTCCTTCTCTACTCCTGCAATGATTTTCATCAGGGTAGATTTACCCGAGCCGTTGAGACCAATTATACCAATCTTTGCTCCATAAAAGAACGAAAGATAGATGTTTTTCAATACTTGCTTGTTGTTGGCGAATGATTTAGAGACATTCACCATCGAAAATATAACCTTTTTATCGTCTGCCATATCTATTTTGAAATTTTTGTGCAAAGATAGTTCTTTTTTTAGACAAAAAGAGCAAAGAATAAAGATAAAAGACATTGTATCGGAATGAACATAAAAGCCAATAAATCCTCTTGGCTTAAGCCTTCAACGCTTAAACAGTCAAACGATTCAACAAATCATTTCACATTAAACGCCAACCTTTCAACAAAATTTAGTAACTTTGCCTCAAAATAAATTTATCATAAAAAAGTTTTCAATATGAAAGATATTCAAGCACTGTTTAAGCAATACGATTTTAATTTCGATGATGTAGCTGTACGCCAATCTGTGGCTAAGATTGTGGCCGATAATTTTGAGCAAAATAACAACGAAGAGGTTTGGAAAAGATGCTTCTCGCTAATCGACCTAACATCTCTGAACCACACCGATACAGAGTCTCAAATCGAGGCGATGATGCAGAAAGTCAATAACTTTCCAAAGCAATTCCCTGATATTCCAGAGGTGCCTGCGGTATGCGTCTATCCATCGCTGGTGCCGATAACTCGCCAAACTCTCACTGGTAAGACTCGCATTGCGGCTGTCTCGGCGTGCTTCCCTTCGTCTCAGACTTTTATAGAGGCTAAGGTTGCCGAGGTGGCTCTGACTGCCGCTGTAGGAGCAGACGAGATAGATGTAGTTATATCCGTTGGCAAGTTCCTTGCGGGCGACTACGAAACGGTTCTCGAAGAGATAGAGGAGCTGAAGTCTGCTTGCAGAGGTGCGCACCTGAAAGTTATCCTCGAAACAGGCTCGCTGCCTTCGGCTGAGGCTATCAAGAAGGCTTCGCTTTTGGCAATCATGGGTGGTGCAGATTTTATCAAGACATCTACAGGAAAGACTTCGCCTTCGGCTACACCAGAGGCGGCTTATGTGATGTGCCAGACTATCAAGGAGTACTACGCAAAGACGGGCAAAAAGGTTGGCTTCAAACCCGCAGGCGGTGTGGCTACTACCGAAGAGGCTGTGGCTTACTACTGCATCGTAAAGGAGATTTTGGGCGAAGAGTGGCTGAACTCGGAGCTATTCCGCTTTGGCGCTTCTCGCTTGGCAAACAACCTGCTTACGAGCATCACAGGAAGCGAAGTGAAGTACTACTAATGGCGACACTTTGGCGACATAAATTTGCTATTTTGGCAGGGTTGGGCATATTGATACTATGCCTTATGCCTCCCTCGCAACTACCTAAGACAGAGATGCAGAATGCCGATAAACTCGTGCATTTTGCATTTTATCTGTTTTTTTTTTTTGTTATAAGCCTCGACCAGTTTTTCGCCAAACGAACCATCTCCGCCAAGCCAAAGCAGATGGCTTTAAGAGCGATATTTTTAATACTCTTTGGCATCGGCGTTGAGCTCTTGCAATCCATATTGCCTTACCGCTCATCATCTATCTATGACGTCTTAGCAAACTTTTTAGGCGTAGCGGTCTATTTGCTGGCAATGTGGGTTGTGGCGTTGAAAATTAAAAAATAACATAAAACCAATTTTATTATGAAAGTACTTAAAATAGTTATGATATTGTTACTAATAACTACCGTAACAAATATTATGGGACAGCAGATAATCGAATGCGATTCAACAACCTCGTATTGGGTGGTTAGCAAAGACAAAGTTGACTACTCTGTACGATTAAATGGGAAAGCACAAAGTGCTGGGAGACCCAATCTAATTACTATAAACAATTACGTTCTGCAGAATTTGATAGTAAACAAAAAGGACTATATCAACAAAAACAATAACGATACAGACATAAAAGTTCTGATTAACTACGCAATGAAGGAGACTGAGTATCTCTCTGGACAATTTCAAACCAAATTGAATCTACAGCTACAGAAGGTGCCACTCTCAGAAGGCAGAGATGCACTGCTTTGGCATTTTGATATGCCTGCTGGAATGAGTGAACAAGTCAAATCACAGATTTTTGTAAACATAATTATCGATGACAAAATCATAGGATTTGGCTCCCCCTCAGTTCTCTGAACAAGAGTTTGACGATGTGAAGGAGTTCTTGATAGGCATAATAAGCACTGCTGAAAAGACAAAAAAGATTAGTAAACTGTGTGATAAATAACTCAATACATAAAAATCAACATGAATTTAAAAAACAAACTCTCTATTATCGCTATTTTAACCATTACACTTTCGCTACTCGGCTGTGGGGATGAAATGGCAGGAACATACATTGGAACCAACGAAACTGAAACTCCCGAAATTAAATTGGTGTTGAACAGCAATAACACTTTCCTGATGGAGCTGTACGCTAATGGAGACTACACCAGCACTCCACAAGAGACTTTAAGTGGAACTTGGGAAAGAGCGAACGACCAACTCAAACTTACTTCAGACAATAATGTAATAACCTACGAACAAACGTTTGAGAGCTATACAATAGCTGGCGCTCTATTCGAAGAGGAAACCTATAAGTTCAAAGTTTCTGAAAAGGAGTTTTTGGGCTCAAACTTCGATTTTATAAAAGACACAAATGTAGATAAGTAAATACAAACGACTATCTTTATAAACGACTTTAATAATCCCAACTAATAAAAATGCCTACACTATATCTTATCCCAACTACCTTAGGAGACACCACTCTGCAGAGAGTTATCCCAGAATACAACAATGCTATTGTACGAGAATTAAAGTATTTCATTGTAGAAAACATCCGCACTGCCAGACGATTTCTTAAGCAGGTTGATAGGTCTATCGATATAGATTCACTACACTTTTCGGAGCTAAACCAGCACAGCAAACCAGAGGAGATAGAGTCGATGATAGAGCCACTCTTAAAAGGTAACGACTTGGGAATAATATCTGAGGCAGGATGTCCTGCGATAGCAGACCCTGGTGCTGCCATAGTCGAGCTTGCACAGAAACGAGGAATAAAGGTAGTACCACTCGTAGGAGCTTCCTCGATACTGCTTTCGCTTATGGCAAGTGGCTTTAGCGGACAGAGTTTCGCTTTCAACGGCTATCTGCCTATTGATAAAAAAGAGCGGAGACATCGACTTCAAACCCTCGAAAACCGTATCTATTCAGAGCACCAGACACAAATTTTCATAGAAACCCCATACCGCAACAATCAACTAATAGCCGACCTCATAGAGATGCTTAAACCCACTACAAAACTGTGTGTTGCAAGTAAGCTTACTACTGAGGAGGAGGCCGTGATCACACTACCACTCTCTCAGTGGAAAACTCACAACTACGACTACCACAAAGAACCAACTATTTTCCTTATATACAAATAAGTTGTATCTTTTTTTAACTATCTAAAGTATTAATTGTCGATAATTTTCACTAACTTTGCATTCATAATATTAAAAAAATAAAAACAATTAATTTATGGGTTTATTGAAAGATAGAGTAGCACTGATTACTGGTGCTTCACGTGGAATTGGCAAGGCTATTGCCATAAAATTTGCACAAGAGGGTGCGAATATCGCTTTTACTGATTTAGCTCGTAACGAGACTATGGAGCAGACCGAGAAGGAGCTTCAGGCTATGGGTGTAAAAGCTAAAGGTTACGCTTCAAATGCTGCTAACTTCGACGATACATTTGCAGTAGTAGCCGAGATAGATAAGGACTTTGGAAGAATTGATATCCTTGTAAATAACGCTGGTATTACCAAAGACACTCAACTCAAGCGTATGACCGAAGAGCAGTGGGACGCTGTGATAACCGTCAACCTTAAGTCTGTATTCAACTTCACTAAGGCAGTTCAGCCAATTATGTGGAGACAAGCAGGCGGAAGTGTTATAAATATGAGTTCTGTTGTTGGTGTTAGCGGAAACGCTGCACAGTGCAACTACTCGGCATCCAAAGCAGGTGTTATCGGCTTCACTAAGTCGGCTGCTAAAGAGATGGGTGTACGTCAGATTCGTCACAATGCTATAGCTCCTGGATTCATCATAACCGAGATGACTGGCCAGCTACCAGAAGATGTAAAGAAAGCTTGGGCAGAGCAAATTCCTCTCCGCCGTGGTGGAACTCCAGAGGATGTTGCAAATGTAGCTCTATTCCTTGCATCTGATCTATCATCTTACGTTACAGGACAAGTACTAACCTGTTGCGGTGGAATGAATATGTAAAATTCATAGAAGCGGCTACGGATTAATTCGCAACTTTGCTTAAGAGTAAATTAAATATAAAAAAATAAATATTATCATGGTAGAAGTAACAGATTCAAATTATCAAGAAATTTTGGCAAACAATGCTGTTTGTGTATTCGATTTTAGCGCCACTTGGTGCGGTCCTTGCAAAAAACTCGCTCCTATAGTAGAGGAAGTTGCAAAAGATTTTGAAGGCAGAGCTTTTGTAGGAAAAGTTGACGTAGACGATGCAACTGAGTTTACAGACCAGGTAGGTATCCGCAACGTACCAACAATCGTTTTCTACAAAAACGGAGAGCTACAGTCAGATCGCCTAATTGGAGCAACAGACAAGGCAACTATTGCTAAAAAAATCGAGGCGTTGCTATAATTTTAGCTTGCGGATAAAATCACAAACTCTCGTCTTACACAACGTATAGGCGAGAGTTTTTTATAGGTTTACTACAGATTTTTCAGCAATTACATAAAAAAAAAGAGTCAACCATAATTGATTGACTCTTAAAAAGTTTGGCGGCTACCTACTCTTCCGCTTTCGCAGTACCATCGGCGTTGGCGGGCTTAACTTCTCTGTTCGGAATGGGAAGAGGTGTGAC
>CAYFSY010000111.1:0-6136 GCA_964345905.1 uncultured Paludibacteraceae bacterium
ATAAAAATATGGTATTCGTCATCTCCGAGGATTAGTTTTTTGTCTTTTATCTCGAGGTGTTTTTCGAGGCTACTCAGCGCTCCTTCCAACACAATCAATAGATACGGGCGGTAGAAATTGAGAAGCTCCTTTAGATATTCATTTCTATCCATATAATAAAGCTCAAAAGCATATTGTAAAACATACCTATTAGGCTCAGGCAGATTGTAGTATGTGTTGTCGCAATTCTCATTTTTTATAATTGCAACAGTCGGCTCATAAGTATAAATATAGCTATAGAAATCATCTTTACTTGAACTTTTGGGGACAGCCAACTCGTTGGTGAGTATAAACAGTGTTTTGTCGTCATCTCCAGGCAGGCAGTAGTATGGGGATTCAACAGTTTCGCCCTCTTTGCATCTAAATCCTAACCAAGCAGAGGGGTAATACAGCGGAATTTGAAACTGCTCGACATCTCTAAATGAGAATGGAAAGCGCATAGCCTGCTCCATAATCTCGTTGGAGAGTTGGCTTGCTTTTACCTTGTGGTTGGTTGGCGAGTGAAGCCGCTTTAGAGCAGGATCCCAATCCTCCTGAACGTAGATATACATCGGAAACTTTTCGTATCCCTTTGCCAGTGTGGTCTCCTTTGAATCTTTATCAACAAACTCAAAGCAAAGATCGGCAAAAGATAGTAGTAATATCTTTTCGCACAGTCTCTTAAAGATTTTATCCTCCTCACTTTCATAGAAGAATCCAATATAATAATATCCCTCTTTTTCCGATAAAATTATTATTTTATCTTCATATCCCTGAAAAACTTCAAATAATTCATCTTGCTTTTTGGGGTCGATATGCCAAACACTACAAAAAAGAAATATATCTTTCTCCTTAGTAAATGGTTCGAAACGTAGGCACGAAACCAAAGACTTTACCTGTTCATCGGTCAGAATACTCCTTTTGATTTTACCACTATGGTCAATAAATCGTTCTTGTATGATATATTCAAATGAATCTTCGTGCACAACGGTCGGAACAGGTCCGTTGTTTCCAAAATCAAACAACGCGACATTTCCCTCGTTATCAACAGCAAACCAGCTTGTTGACATCGAGTGCGTAGCGGGATACTCTTTGTCTTTTATCATTGTTAAAAATATCGTCGATTAGTGTGATACTATCATTAAATTTCATACTTGAAAGTTATATCCTCTCAAAATCAAAGCATCTTCAATGCCTGCTTTATAATCTGCTCTACGCGTAACTGAGGGTCTGCCTCGATTACCTTTTTCACAACCTTCTGAGCGGCACTCTGAGCAAATCCGAGCATAACCAAAGCGGTTACCGCCTCTTCTGCTATTGAGTTGTCTATCAGAGCATTAGGTGTGCTGTCGATAGCTGCTGCCTCGATGTTTATCTTGGCGATTTTGTCCTGTGTGTCGATGATAATTCTCTCGGCGGTCTTGGCTCCAATGCCTTTTACAGACTTTAGGATTGCTGCATTGCCCGTCAGTATTGCAGACTTTAGCTCTGCTGTAGATAGCGACGAGAGTATCACGCGAGCGGTGTTTGCGCCCACGCCAGAGACAGAAATCAGCAGTAGGAATATCTGCCGCTCCTCTTGGTTTAGGAAGCCAAAGAGCGAGTAGGCATCTTCACGAATAGCCTCGTGCACCAATAGCTTAGCCTCTTTTTTGCCAAGTAGCTCTGAGTAGGTGGCAAGCGAAATGCTCAGCATATAACCCACACCATACGCCTCGAGCACCACGTATGTAGGCGTAAGTTCCGCAATATCTCCCTTTATGTAGTCAATCATATTTCTATTCTCCTTTTAGTTTAAAATTCGTTTTCTATTATATCCCGCATCACATCGCCGATGTCGAGTCCTGCTGCTCTCACCTGCTGGGGAATGAAACTCTGGGGTGTCATTCCTGGCGTGGTGTTTACCTCAAGTAGCATCACCTTGCCGCTGTCGCTGATGATATAGTCTGAACGTATTATTCCTTGAGCATTTATCAGGTCGTAGATTTTGTCTGTGGTCTGCTGGATTTCTCGTGTCAGCTCTGCAGAGATTCTGGCAGGGGTAATCTCTTCCGACTGATTTTTGTATTTGGCGTCGTAGTCAAAAAACTCATTATTGGTAACCACCTCTGTTGGCGGGAATATCACGGTCTTTGAGCGGGTTTTGTACATTCCGCAGGTAACCTCTGTGCCAGATATAAAGCTCTCGCAGATTATCTCATCAGATTCGCCGAAAGCCTTGTCGATAGCCTCTTGTAGCTTGTCTGCCGACTTAACTTTTGTTATTCCAAAGCTACTGCCACCAAGCGATGGTTTTACAAAGATTGGCAGACCAAGTTCGTTTACAATATGTTCGTTGGTCGCATTATTTCTGCCTTTTATCAGGCGGAACGATTTAGCGGTGTTTATTCCAAAGCTACTCAGGTAGCCATTGCAAACGTATTTGTTGAACGTCAATGCCGATGGCAACACATCACAACAAGAGAAGGGTAGTCCTATCAGGTTGAAGTAGCCCTGCAAGATGCCGTTCTCGCCCGGTGTACCGTGTATAGTTATGTAGGCGAAGTCGAAATGGACTTTCTGCCCGTCGTGCATAAACGAAAAATCGTTTTTATCCAGCTCTACACTCTCGCTTTCCGAAATCAGCACTCGCCAATCCTTGCCAATTATTGTAACAATATATTTTTCGTAATCATTTGGGATAAAGCTCTCTAGTCCCTTGGCACTACGGAGCGACACCTCGCATTCAGAGGAGTCTCCTCCTGCAACTATAGCTATTCTTCTCATAAAAATATGTGGTATATTAAAATATTAGCAAAATTAGTGATTTTTATTGAAAGAAACTACAGTTATATATACAAAAAAAACAGTCCAGTCTATTTTCGATAGATTGAACTGTTTTTTTATTTATTAAAAAGACTTTATTCTTTTGTCTCTTCAGTAGCTGGAGCTTCTGGAGCAGTCTCTTCAGCCTTTGGAGCCTCAGTAGCTTTTTCAGCAGCTGAAGATTTTCTGCTACGACGTGTGCGAGTAGCTTTTTTAGCTGCCTTCTCTTTGAGCATGTTCTCGTTGTAGTCCACAAGCTCTATGATACACATCTCTGCTGCGTCTCCCAGGCGGTTGCCAGTTTTTAGGATACGAGTGTATCCACCTGGACGATCTGCTATCTTCTGAGATACTTCGCGGAATAGCTCTGTAACTGCGTATTTATCTCTTAGCACAGAGAATACTACACGGCGAGAGTGCATTGTATCTTCTTTTGATTTAGTCAAAATAGGCTCAACGAATACGCGCAAAGCCTTTGCTTTAGCTACTGTAGTGCTAATTCTTTTATGTCTGATCAGTGAACAAGCCATGTTCGACAACATTGCCGAGCGGTGAGAGGCTTTACGACTTAAATGGTTGTTTTTTCTATTATGTCTCATTTTTTATTATTCTTTGTCAAGTTTATATTTAGATACATCCATACCAAATGTAAGGTTGAGTCCTTCGAGTTTGTCTTCTAACTCTCCGAGAGACTTCTTTCCGAAGTTTCTGAACTTCATAAGTTCGCTCTTTGGAACTTTTACCAAATCGCCAAGAGTTTCTAGTTCTGCTGACTTCAGGCAGTTCAATGCACGAACAGATAGGTCTAAATCACTTAGAGGAGTTTTTAGAAGTTTACGAACTTGCATAGCCTCTTTGTCGAACTCTATAGCATCAGCAGGAGTTTCAACATCTAATGTGATTTTTTCGTCTGTAAATAGCATGAAGTGCTGGATCAAAATCTTTGCAGCCTCTTTCAACGCCTGTTTTGGGTGTATAGAGCCATCTGTGGTGATTTCCATCACAAGCTTATCGTAGTCAGTTTTCTGCTCTACGCGTTCAGGCTCTCTTGTGTACATAACGTTTACAATAGGAGTAAAGATAGCGTCCATAGCAATGGTACCAATCTCTCTAACAATGCTTTGATTCTCGTCTGCTGGTACATAGCCTC
This sequence comes from uncultured Paludibacteraceae bacterium, assembly GCA_964345905.1. GTDB lineage: Bacteria > Bacteroidota > Bacteroidia > Bacteroidales > Paludibacteraceae > F0058. Next base: position 3,974 of record CAYFSY010000111.1, read on the forward strand.
TACCTTTCTCAATTTTCAACTCCATGCTGAACTTCGCACTTTTATCCATTGTACAGATTACATGGTCTTCGTTGACAACTTTGAAGTTGGTGATGTTTGCAGCAATATCTTTTGCAGTAAGAACCTCCTTGCCTGATACATTGATAGTAACGGTTTCGGTTGGCTCAGTCTCTGCGATATGTGCAAAGCGAATCTCTTTGAGGTTGAGGATAATGTTTTGAACATCGTCGATAACGCCCGGAATAGTATCAAACTCGTGAACCACTCCGCTAATCTTCAGCGACGTGATAGCATAGCCTTCAAGTGAAGATAGCAGCACACGGCGAAGAGCATTACCGATAGTCATAGCAAAACCCGGCTCAAGCGGCGCAAACTCGAATTTGCCCTTTGAGTTGGTGGATTCTACCATGTACAACTGATTCGGTCTTTGGAATGCTAATAATGCCATTGTTATGCTTTAGAATAAAGTTCTACAATTAACTGTTCTTTGATATTCTCTGGAATATCTTCTCTCTCTGGAATATGGAGGAATTTACCTGCCATTTGGTTTTTATCCCACTCTAACCAAGGGTACTTTGAGTGGCTACTTCCAGCCAATGAGTCTTGGATAACAACCATAGATTTATCTCTTTCGCGAACGCCAATAATATCGCCTTGCTTTACCGAGTAAGATGGGATGTTTAGTACATCTCCGTTTACTACGATATGCTTGTGTGTAACAAGCTGACGTGCAGCTGCACGAGTAGGAGCGATACCAAGACGATATACTACGTTGTCGAGTCTGCACTCTAGGAGCTGTAGCAATACCTCACCTGTAACACCTGGATTGCGTAGAGCCTTCTTGAAAAGGTTTCTAAACTGTGCCTCCAGAACACCGTAGGTGTATTTAGCTTTCTGCTTCTCTCTGAGCTGCTCAGCATACTCAGATTTTTTGCGACCACGAGCTTGTCCGTGTTCTCCCGGAGGGGTATTTCTTTTTGATAATACTTTATCTGGTCCGAAGATTGGCTCGCCAAACTTACGTGAAATCCTTGATTTAGGTCCTATATATCTTGCCATTTTCTAATACTAATTTTTTTCGTTAAACATTAAACTCTTCTGCGTTTTGCAGGACGACATCCATTGTGTGGTAGTGGAGTTACATCAACGATTTCAGTAATCTCTATACCAGCACCGTGTACTGTTCTGATAGCCGATTCACGACCATTACCAGGACCTTTTACAAAGGCTTTTGCTTTACGCAAGCCAAGCTCGTAAGCTACTTTGGCGCAATCCTCTGCTGCCATCTGCGCTGCGTAAGGAGTGTTCTTTTTAGAACCTCTAAAACCCATCTTACCAGCTGACGACCAAGATATTACTTGTCCTTCGCCGTTGGTAATACTAACGATGATATTGTTGAAAGACGAGTGAACATGAAGTTGTCCTACTCCGTCTACCTTAACCACTCTTTTCTTGGTTGCTACTGTCTTTTTTGCCATTTTTTCAACTTAATTTTTGAGTGTTAAACATTACTTAGTTGCAACTTTCTTGTTAGCAACAGTTTTTCTTCTGCCCTTTCTAGTGCGGGCGTTGTTCTTTGTGCTCTGTCCACGAACTGGAAGTCCGTTTCTATGACGCACACCTCTGTAACAACCAATGTCCATCAATCGCTTGATGTTTAGTTGCACTTCACTTCGAAGCTCACCCTCTACGTGATACTTTGCTCCGATAATCTCGCGAATCTTACCAGCTTGTTCATCTGACCAATCTTGAACTTTAATGTCATAGTCAATACCAGCTTCAGATAAGATTTTTCGTGCTGTACTGCGACCTATTCCGTAGATATAAGTCAATCCAACTTCCCCTCTTTTGTTCTGGGGTAAATCTACTCCAACAATTCTTACTGCCATAAGTGTTTTTAAAAATGATTAATTAATCAACCCTGACGAAGTTTCATCTTCGGGTCTTTTTTGTTAATAACATACAAGCGCCCTTTGCGACGAACCAGCTTGCAGTCGTCGTTGCGCTTCTTTACAGATGTTCTTACTTTCATCTTGAATCTTAATTTTTTTTATTTCATAAAATAAGTTTGCAAAGGTAATACTTTTTTTGTAAACCACAAAATATTTGTTTTATAATCTGGATATTAAGGGTGAAAAATGCAATTTCTGAGCTTAATTGCTT
>CAYFSY010000112.1:0-6134 GCA_964345905.1 uncultured Paludibacteraceae bacterium
TTTCTAAAGTTATCATGAACCTAACAATATTTGGGGCAGACAAATTGAAAAATGAAATGACAACTATAGAAGGAATAGACATCGAGCCTTTATAAGCAAACAACACATTATATGCCATTTTAATGAACAGCACTGCAAGCATAAAACGACTATTTCTAAACTCACTAAAACGTGGGACAGGCGAAGCGTATCTTTTAGTGAGAGACAATCCGGGTATTGACTTCTCAAACCTCATTATCAAAGGTGTGCTGAATATCTACGCCTATGACGGACAATGTGAGAGCGACCGAGCACAATATATTTTTGACATAATCTCCATCTCGAAGCAGCAAGAGAAGATCCGCAAGGCACTCTTGCAAGGTTTGGCGACAGAAGAAAACGACACTTGGAATTTGACACACCTGTTTGCTCTTGCAAAACTCTACGCTCAGCAAAACGACATAGAAGCAAAGCAAGCAATCTATGACAGATTCTTGACCAATCCGATTGAAGGTTCAGATTGGGTTGGTGCTTATGATATATTAGAGCTTGACGGGCTAAACGGACTTTTTTATGTTGCCGAAAAAATTGGAAAATACATTGAGCAGAATCCCGACGATGTGCAAGACGGCTGGATAATTAGGTGGTTCCAAAAAGAGAACGAACACATAAAAGTTGCTGAAGAACTTGAAGAGAAAGCCAAGACAAATAAATTCATTCGCATTTATCTCGACAACATAGAGCGGACAAAGGCAACTCAAGAAAAGCACAAAATACAACCAACAAAATACAAAGACATTGTCGATGAAGTTCTAAACGCCAAGCCGTTTGTCTCTTTCAGTCGAGTCAGAAACTTAACTAATGATGAAGTGAGTCTGGTTGCACAACAACTCATCAGAGAGAAGAATAAATCAAATACTGAAAAGCTGTTGAGTGTTTTTAATTTTCACAAATTTCCTTATGATAGTCAAATAATATTAGACTTTGCAAAGCAGAAGCCGACAAGCAAAAACCGAATAGTTGAGTATGCTATTGACGCGTTACAACACCTGAAAAGCGAAGATATTAGAAAGTTTGCTTTGGATAAAATTCAAACAACTAAAAATCCGATTGACTATTTAGCGATTTTGGTTTCCAACTACCGAAGTGGCGACTGTAAGCTGCTGAGCGAAATTGCAAGCGAGACAAGCAACGCAGATAAGATTGAACAATTAGCGGAAATTTATTCAGAGATATACGAGGCAAACAAGACCAAAGAGTGTAAAGAACCGCTTGAAATCTTATACAACAAGATGAATTGTGCAATCCACCGCAACGGAATTGTTAAAATTCTAATTGAAAATAAGGTTTTAAGCGACAAAATCAGACAAGAGATAAAGTTCGACTGCGATTTAGAGACAAGGGAACTGGCGGAGTAAAAAGAGAATTTGAAACCGCTACTTGCAAGAATCAAAAGATTTATGTAATTTCGCCGAATAATAACTTAAAAAAACAACACCATAATGAAAAAAGTACTTATATTGATTGGTCTTTTGAGCTTGACCAGCCTTAGCTTCTCGCAAGAGAGCAGGCGTGGATTGAACGTCTCGTTGAAATCGGGAGTAACACTTGCCAACATGTACGGCAAAGATGTGGAAAAAGAGACTTTCCTGAATGGCGACAATGCCGAAGAGTTCTACGCAAACAACCCTGCCAGTAGCGTTTTCAAAGCAGGTGCCAATGTTGGTCTCAAGGTGGACTACAGATTCGGCAGATTCTTTTCATTGGGAATCGGAGCCTCTTATATTCAAAAAGGAGCAAAAATCAACGCCAACAAGCACTGGAACAGCTCTTCGCAACTGTATGAGGATGTCGATGGTAAGGTGCTTTGGCATCAGAATTTCTGGACTATAGAGTTGCCGCTGACAATATACATTCCCATAAAGCAAAACGACCTATATTTTCAGGCTGGAGTGTTCGGAGGCTTTCTGGCGAATTCGGAAGAGAGGGGAGAAGTTAGTTTCGCAGACCAGAATTATGAATACACAACCTACAGGTTTGCCAACAAAAATGAGCTTGGGTACTCTTTGAGCGGTGGTTATATCTATTCACTGCCAAGCAATTACGGAAAGATATTTGCAGAAATGGCGTGGACAAGAAGCTTTCTCGGATCGATAGGAAGAGATATGATTCCAAACCCTCAAAGTTACTACAATCAGACATTGAGCTTCAACATCGGCTACATGTACACTTTTAATTTTAGTAAAAAATAGCCTTGCCTAACGACGGAGCATAAACAAAAATAGATCTATCTACACTTTAGCATAAAAAAAGGGACAAGCCCATAAGGTCTGTCCCTTTTTCGTCTTTGCTCTTTGTTCTTTGCTCTTTGTTCTTTGCTCTTTGTTCTTTGCTCTTTGTTCTTTTTGTCTAATCACACCGTCATTCCACCATCTACGCTGATGACTGTGCCGTTGATGTAGGCAGCGTCGTCTGAAGCGAGGAATGCGTATGTAGCTGCTATCTCCTCTGGATTGCCGAGGCGCTTTACAGGCACCTTCTCCTCCATCGATTTCAGCACATCTTCTGGCATCTTACGCACCATGTCTGTGAGTATGAATCCGGGTGCCACGGCGTTTACCGTTACACCCTTTTTGCCGAGCTCACGAGCCATAGTCTTGGTCATACCTATGAGACCTGCCTTGGTAGCCACGTAGTTGGTCTGTCCGAAGTTGCCGTATAGAGCCACCACAGAGGCGGCGTTGATGATTCTACCCCAACCCTGCTCGGTCATAATCTCTGCCGCACATTTGGCGCAGTAGAATACTCCCGTAAGGTTTACGTCTATCACCTGCTGCCAAAGCTCAGGCGTCATCTTTTTCAGTGTAGCATCGCGGGTTATGCCAGCGTTGTTGATAAGGATTTCGTATTTGCCATAGAGCTCCACTACACGCTTTGTAGCAGTCTCCACCTCAGCGAAGTTGGCGGTGTTTACCTTCATAAAGGTCGCCTTGCCGCCTGCAGAGTTTATCTCCGCTGCGGTCTCGTTGCCTTTCGCCTCGTTCATATCCCAGATTACAACGGTTGCTCCCTCCTCCGAGAGCCTCAGAGCGGTAGCTCGACCTATGCCGTCGGCACCGCCTGTAACTACCGCTACTCTATCTTTCAGTCCTCTCATATTGTTCCTTTTATAAAAAAGTTAAAACATATTTTCGATGATAACTGCTGTGCCTTGTCCGCCGCCGATACATAGCGTAGCCAAGCCGTTTTTAGCGTTGCGGCGACGCATCTCGTAGATTAGCGTGGTGAGGATTCTCGCTCCAGATGCACCGATTGGGTGTCCCAGTGCGATAGCTCCACCGTTTACGTTTACAATCTCAGGGTTGAGCTTGAGGTCGCGAACCACAGCGATACTCTGCGATGCAAACGCCTCGTTAGCCTCGACTAGTTCAAGGTCTTCTACCTTCATATCTGCCCTTCTTAGAGCCTCTTTTGTGGCGTAGAATGGTCCGTAGCCCATTATCTGTGGGTCTCAACCAGTTGTGCCATAAGATTTTACGCGTGCCAATGGTTTCAATCCAAGCTCCTCTGCCTTCTCTTTCGACATCAATACAAAGAACGCTGCTCCGTCGTTGATGCCAGATGCGTTACCTGCTGTAACTGTGCCATCTTTTTTGAATGCAGGGCGAAGCTTGCCCAAAGCCTCAAGCGTAGTGCCGTGGCGTGGGAATTCGTCTGTGTCGAAAATCTTTGGGTTGCCCTTACGCTGTGGAATCTCTACAGGAACAATCTCGTCGCGGAAGCGTCCTGCCTTCTGAGCAGCCTCGCAGCGTTGCTGGCTTGTCAGTGCAAATTGGTCTTGCTCCTCGCGTGTGATGCCCCATTGCTCAGCGATGTTCTCCGCCGTGATGCCCATGTGTACTTGCGAGAAAGCCTCTGTCAGACCATCTTTTATCATAGAGTCCACGATATGTCCGTCTCCCATACGGTGTCCATGACGAGCATTTGGCAGCACGTATGGTGCGTTGGTCATGCTCTCGGTGCCACCGCAAAGGATTACGTCGGCGTCGCCAGCTTTGATGATTTGCGTAGCAAGCAATACGCTGCGCAAGCCAGAACCGCACACAATGTTTATCGTAAATGCAGGCTTCTCTACAGGAACGCCAGCATGAACAGCCACTTGGCGAATTACGTTTTGTCCGAGACCTGCTCCAAGCACGTTGCCAGCTACCACCTCGTCAATCTGGTCGGGGGTAATGCCAGCACGCTTGATAGCCTCTTTTGCCGCCACTACACCAATCTCCACAGCCGATAGCGGCGTAAGAGAACCATTAAAACTTCCAATCGCTGTACGTGCAGCAGATACAATTACAACTTCTTTACTCATAAATTTTTACTAATGCTTTTTTTATCTGTTAATTTATTTTTTTATTTGTTTAAATAATAATATTGTTTTTCGTAAAAAAACAATCAGTTCCCTACCTCTGAGAGGAATTTTATCCTTATCATTCTAATCTCTTCTCGTCTGTAGTCGTTCTCGCCGAGATACTCCCAAGCGGCGTCTATATTGTCAGTCTTGGCTTCTTCTCTGAAGTAGTCCATAGCTTCCTCTACCATTTCGGGGTCCATAACCTCTTCGATAAAATAGTCTATATTTATCTTTGTGCCAGAGAATACGATAGCATCAATCTCGTCGAGTAGCGAGTCGAACTCTATACCTTTGGATTCCGCCAAGTCGTCAAGAGCTACTTTGCGGTCTATCGCCTGAATTATCTCAAGTTTTAGTTTAGACTTATTTGCCACCGTCTTGATACGAATATCGTCAGGACGCATAATGTCGTTATCCTCAACGTATTGTCTGATGACATCTACAAACTCCTGTCCGAAGTTTTTGGCTTTACCCACTCCTACACCCGGCACGTTTTTCAGTTCGTCGAGCGTGATAGGATATGTGGTACACATCGCTTCCAATGATGGATCTTGGAATATGGCAAATGGCGGAAGGTTGTGCTTTTTAGCACTCTTTTTGCGTAAATCTTTTAAGATAGAAAATAGCGTAGAGTCCAATACAGATGAGCTTCCACCACCAGACTCTTTAGATACATTATCGGTATCATCATCATCTGAATACTCATCGTCTGCCGCCACCATAAACTTGGTTGGTTTTTTTAGAAAATCTTTACCCTTCTTTGTGATTTTTAGAGTTCCGTAGCTCTCCACCTTTTTGTCTATTAAGCCGCTGAGAACCGCCTGACGGATTACAGGCATTACTAGCTCCTCTTCATCCTCCGATACCGAATCAAATGTCTCTAATTCACTAAAACGATAGGCATCTGTATCTATATTCTCTTTGCCTGTAAGGATGTCTGCTATCACTTCTGCCTTGAATTTACCACCAACTAAGGTAACCGTCTCTAAAACTGAACACAATAAATCTTTTGCATCAATCATTTTTTTTGGATGTAAACAATTATCACAATTACAACAATTATCTAATTTATATTCTTCGCCAAAGTAGTGTAGTAGTGTTTTGCGCCTACAGATAGAACTCTCTGAGTAGTTTGACAGCTCGTCGAGGAGCTGTTTGCTTATCTCTTGCTCTGATATTGGCTTGCCGTGGGTAAATTTTTCAAGTTTTTGTAAATCTTTTTTGCTATAAAACAGAATACATTTGCCTTCGCCTCCGTCTCTGCCCGCTCTGCCTGTCTCCTGATAGTAGCCCTCGAGGCTCTTTGGCACATCGTGGTGGATAACGTAGCGTACGTCTGGCTTGTCGATACCCATGCCGAAGGCTATGGTTGCCACCATCACGTCGCACTGCTCCATAAGGAATGCATCTTGGTTTTCGCTACGCACAGAGGATTCGAGCCCCGCATGGTAAGGCAGCGACACGATACCGTTTAGGTTGAGCATCTCCGATAGCTCCTCTACTCGCCTTCTGCTTAGGCAATAGACTATGCCTGCTTTGTCGCTCTGGCTCTTGATGTACTTTATAATATCCTTCTCTATGTCTTTTGTCTTTTGGCGGACTTCGTAGTAGAGATTCTCTCGGTTGAATGACGATTTGAAAACCTTTGCATCTTGCATTCCGAGTGTCTTCTGAATATCGCTCTGCACCTTAGGCGTAGCAGTTGCCGTCAGAGCCATCACAGGCGCTTTGCCTATCTGCTCTATGA
>CAYFSY010000113.1:0-6106 GCA_964345905.1 uncultured Paludibacteraceae bacterium
GGTGCGAGAATTGAACCCTCTGTGGTGCAAGACCTACAGTGCTTGCAGATGCCTGTAAACGTGGCTATGCAAGGCGAACCGCCGATGTTTAAGCAGGTACCTTATCCGTACTCGCCACTACTGATGACCTCGCCAGAGAGTCCCATTACTAAAAACTTGATGAACGTCAAGTCAGACTTTCCGTCGTTTGTGCAGCAAGTGAGCATCGAGAACGGCATAGATATGCAGTTGCTACTTGCTTCGTCGCCAAACTCACACGTGGATATGGCGCCAACCAATATCGACCTCAGAGCCATCGCTTCGATAGACCCGGAGAAGTGGATAAACGCACAATACGCACCTGTGGGAGTGATAATGGAGGGGGAGTTTCAGAGCGTTTTCGCTCATCGCCAGACGCCTGCAAACCTCATAAACACACTGCCTCGCCGCGACAAGAGTCCACGAAACCAGATGATAGTGGTGGCAGACGGCGACATAGCTCGCAACGACATAGACTACTCCTCGAAAAAACAAATCGGAATAATACCGCTCGGCTTGGATAGAACCAACGGACAGGTGTATGGCAACGCAAGTTTTTTGGTAAACGCTATCCTCTCGATGACAGACGACCAGTCTATGATTGAGCTCAGAAACCGCACTCTGAAACTGCGTATGCTCGACAAGCAAAAAATCTCGACCAAACGCACCGCAATTCAGGCAATGAACGTGGCTCTACCACTCTTGATATTGGCAGTTTTGGGAGGAGTGTTTCTGACTATCCGCAGGCGGCTCTATAGTAAGTAGTCTTTCCACAAACAATGATAAAACTACCAAACAACATCAAGATTTATTCGGGGTTTGTGCTGCTACCAAGAAAGTTTGTGGCGATAACCCTCTTTGGACGCATTTTCTCGAACCTAAAACGCAAAGCTCTCGCTGAATACATCGAGTCGCCGCAAGGCAAGCGAACCCTCAACCACGAGCGAATACACATACTGCAAGCCAAGTCGCTCAGAATGCGTTGGCTGGCGTTCTATATGCTATACATCTACTATTGGCTTATAGGAATTTTCCGCTACGGACTAAAGCAGTCGTACTACGAAATACCGTTTGAGCGAGAAGCCTACGCCAACGACGGCGATTTTTTGTATTCAGAGAGTCGGTGGAGGAGTTATAGAGGCTGAGGTGTGTTTAGTGTGGAATGTTGAGTTTGTTGTTTATTTGCTTTTATTATCTGTAAAAGAGCTAAAAAACTCACATCATTTCATTTTTACAAAGTAATCATTCAACCTAATTGTGTCAGATTTAATTTGATTTAGGTCTGATTGCTGTATGTAATTTATAACAACTCGAATGTCTTTAACCTCGCTCTGATAGCTATCAGAAGGCATAGGAAAAATCATATATAGAGTGTCTCTTTTTTGAATTTCTGTAAAAAGCACTTCTACATTTACTGTGCTTTGCTGATTCCAACCTATGTGTACCGATATACAATCTTTCCCATACATATCTACGCCGCTTCCGAGATAGCCAGTAGGAATATATATGGATTCATTCAGTTTATTTACCAAACATACGCTTACAGAATCATCAGAACTGCGTTCAATTTTACAGTAGATATCATTATTCTCAAATGTTGTTAATTTTTGAGAATACGCTACGCCACTAAATAAAAGGCATACGAGTAACAGTGTGCAATATCTCATGTTTAGATAGGAATAAATATTTAGTTGTAAAGGTAGTGATTTTTTTGTCTTTTTTGCAACTTTTGCGAAAAAACCAAGTCTATTTGTTTAGAATTGCGATGAAAAGACTAAATTTGCAGTTCAAAATCGTTTTTAGAATAATAATTAAATAAAAGTTATAATTGGTATGAAAAAATTATTCGCAGTGGCTTTGATAGCACTTATTTCGGCAACTACATTTGCTCAGACACAAAAATTACCAAAGGTTACACTTAAAACCATTGACGGAAAGACTATCTCTACAGACGAGCTTAGCAATGACGGTAAACCATTCATTATCAGTTTCTTTGCTCTTTGGTGCAAACCTTGTCAGCGCGAACTGAAAGCTATCGCTGAGGTTTACGACGAATGGCAGGAGGAGACTGGCGTAAAGCTTTATGCTATCTCTATCGACGAAGCTCAGAATGTTCACAAAGTAAAACCTTTAGTTGACCAAAACGAGTGGGAATACGAGGTAATCCTCGATTCAAACAGCGACTTCAAAAGAGCTATGGGCGTAACGATGATTCCAGCAGTATTTATCGTTGACGGCGAAGGGAACATCGTGGATTCTCGCAACGGCTACACCGACGGTTCAGAGAGCCATTTAATAGAGAAAGTAAGAGAGTTACTAAACAAATAAGTCTATAAAAGGAAGTAACAATGTTCATCAAAAAAACCAATTACATAGTTGTACTATTGGCTTGTCTCCTTATGCTTGCTCCGCAGGCTATTTGGGGACAAGACAAGGTTTATATCTCAGGCAGCCTTCAGAGCGATATGCTCTTGCCTCAGGCGGATTCTGTCATCGGTACAGGTAAGGTTACAGACCGTTTCCTGTCGAACACATATTTGAACCTAAACTTAGGCAGTAAGTACATCGATGCGGGTGCCAGACTTGAGTTGCTAAACAAGCCTCTACCTGGCTTCGAGCAGGGCTTTGCAGGAGCGGGCATTCCAAACTTCTACGTTACGGGCAAGTTCGGCAAAAACACTCTGACGGTGGGCAACTTCTACGACCAATTTGGTAGTGGATTTATATTCCGCACTTACGAGGAGCGTTCACTTGGAATGGACAACTCTCTACGTGGCGTAAGACTATTCCTACAACCATACAAAGGCATTCGCTTTAAGCTTTTGGGCGGTATTCAGCGTGTCTATTTCAACTACAATGCAGAAAATGCTCTTGGCTTTGACCCTACAAAGGGAGCGGTTTGGGGCACAGATTTGGAGTTGAGTATCGACGAGTGGAGTAAAAAGATGCAGGAGAACGGCTGGAACCTGATGCTCGGAATGTCATTTGTCAGTAAATATCAGCCAGACGAAGACATCTATCGCACTCTCGACCAACGCCTAAACCTACCTAAAAACGTAGGAGCAGCTGACTTCAGAGTACAGCTACACAAAGGCAATTGGGGATTTATGGCAGAGTACGCACTCAAAGGCAACGACCCAAGTGCAGACAACGAATATATCTACAAAAAAGGTTCGGCGATGATGCTCTCTGGAACCTATTCACAGCGTGGACTGAGTGCTCTTCTACAGATAAAACGTAGCGACAATATGGCGTTCCGCTCTGCACGCACACAGCGCGGAAGCGCAGCGTTTATCAATCACCTGCCTGCATTTACACAGACTCACACCTACGCCTTGGCTGCTCTGCATCCATACGCTACGCAACCTATGGGCGAATGGGCTATTCAAGGAAGTTTCGGCTATACATTCAAGAAAGGCACCAAGATGGGTGGAAAATATGGCACAACATTTAAGCTAAACGCTTCGTATGTGTGTGGTCTAAAAAAGAACTATCTTAACGACTTAGAGGGTAACCCATATATATTTGACGGCGAGAGAAACACATACCACAACATCAAGGGTAGTGACGGCTATACCGCTCCATTCTTTGGCTTTGGCGAAACGTATTACACAGATATAAACCTTGAGTTCTCAAAGAAAATCACCAAGACATTCTCTCTGAACGCTACGTATCTATTCCAGCAGTACAACCCAAGGGTAATAGTAAGCGAGCCAGAGGATCTGATGACCTCAAACATTTTAATTGTGGAAGGAAGAAATCAGATTTCAAAAAAATTTACACTTCGCTACGAGCTTCAGTATCTGATAGCAAGCAAATATAGCGGCACTACAGACGAGAGTTCAGACACATTCCGCAAGCCTATCGAGCGTAGCAATCAAGGAGATTGGATATTTGCACTAGTAGAGGCATCTCTATTTGGCAACTTGATGGTGTTTGCTCAGGACATGTACAACGTGGGTTCTACAAGGTTGCATTACTACAATGCTGGTTTTACCTACAACCTTGGTTCGCACCGCATACAAATGGCATACGGCAGAACTAAAGCGGGCTACAACTGCTCTGGCGGAGTATGCCGATATGTGCCTGCCTTTAAGGGACTGCAGATTTCATATAATATGAACTTTTAATGTGTGGAGGAGAAAAAGAGATGAAATTTTTTAAAAATATATTTTTAGCAATAGCAGTTGCGATCTTGGCTTCTTGTGATACTATTCCTTTAGAGAAGAGAACAACAGATGTGGATATCTCTGCTTTTAAAAAACCTGTGGTTGTAGTTGACTTCACAGGTGTAGCTTGTAGCAACTGTCCTGCAGCAGCTGAGCTACTCAAAAAGATGCACGAAAAGGCTGGTGATAAGCTTATCGCTGTGGCGATGTATCCAGACTGCTCGTTTAATCACACAGAGTTTGATCTTCGTACACCTGAGGCTACACAGTACTACGAGGCTTTTGGCGATTTGTCGAAAATCGTTCTGCCATCAGGAAGTGTGGACTTTGCACCCTATGCAGGCAAAACCATCATCGACAAAGACCTCTGGGCATCGGCTATCACAGCAAGGATAACCGCTGAGCCAACCTTGGAGGTTGCTCTGGAAAATGCACTATGGGATGCAACGAGTAAAGAGGTTTCGTTTGATGCTACCATTACTGCAAAAGGCGAAATATCTGGCAACGTTTCAGTAATATATTGGCTTATAGAAGATGGCATAGTAGGCACTCAGAACTACGAAGGCACTTACGTTAGCGACTATGTACACAATCATGTTCTGCGCAAGTCTCTAAACGGACTTTGGGGCGAAAATGCAATTGTATCTGCTGGCAACGACTACCAGAAAGCCTATAAGTTCACTATCACAGAAGAAAAATGGAACATGCAGAATTGTTCAATTGTAGCTGTAGTAATAGACTCCGATACCAAAGAGATTCTGACAGCAAACAAAATAGAATTATAAAATTATTATTTAATCATAAAAAAGATAGAAAAAGATGAGAAAGATTAGTTATTTATTACTAGCTGTTACTGCTCTGTTTATAACAGCTTCTTGTAACGGACCTGACCCAGTAGAGACTTGGGATCGTACATTTAAATTAAAAATTAATTACAACGGTAAGGAAGTAGAGGTAAAGAATGGCGACAGTTTTACTTTCGACCAACCTACTGGTGCAGAAAACTCTTATGAACGTGGATTCCACGGAAAACTAACGGCTCAGAACCAATTTAAACTTATAGTAGGTCTCGAAAGAAACTACGATGCGACGGTTCTTGAGTATATGCCTTTAGATGATCTTTGCATAGCTGGCCAATGCAGGCAGGGACAGAATCCTGTATATGGTGCAGGTGGAGAAATAGTAAGCTACGACAACCTTAATGAATTAACTTTCGACGTTAGAACACTTGAGGCAGATGTAGAGTCTCACTTTACGCCAAAATTGGCTAATAATCCTTACACTATCACCTACACTTTCTACGACAATCAGGATCCAGAAAACAAGCTTACATTTAAGGCAGTATATAATGTTAAGCAGTAAAAACTGGCTTTAACTTTTATAGAAGCCTCTGTTGTGGCAAACGATACAGAGGCTTTTATTTTTCCTCAAATTGCCAATAAATTAAAATATGAGTTCATTTGCATTTATTCCAAAAGAGTTGTTCTGCGAGGAGACAATGGCAGAGTTTCTGCCGATATCGCACAGCAAACGCAAGCGTATTGCCATTTTCACAGAGCAGATAGATTGTTATGACGTGGTAGGTGTAGCAGACGAGCAGGATAAGGAGGAGGCTTCTCGGCTTTTTGCTTTGGTAAGGAGTTCGGCGAAAAATCAAGGCGAAAACATCTTTGCTGAAGTTACAGACCAAAGGCTCTACATAGTAGTAGCAGACGGCGGAAAGCTACGCTTAGCAAACATATTTTCTATTTCTAAAGAGGAAGATGTGATATATTTTGCACTATCGGCAATTGAAAGCACCTCGTTAGATGCCAACAATACAAAACTGAGGCTCATCCTAAAAACCTCACTCTACTCTACCCTTTTAGAGAAACTAAACAAGTACGTTGAAACCATAATATCAGAGTAATTTTGGCGAT
>CAYFSY010000114.1:0-6070 GCA_964345905.1 uncultured Paludibacteraceae bacterium
GTCAGTCATCACCTTGTAGTTCAAGTCCACGTCCAAACCGATTACCTTTCTGAGCGACTCATTGAGCAGGGTGCCATACTTCTCCTCGATGTATTCGTAGTAGAACATCGAAGGCAACGACAACATAACAGTGGCTTGCTCTGCCGTGCGTACGATGCTCAAGGGAACAATCGGACGGAACCACGTAGAGAAAACCTCCTCTGATACGTTATCGCCTATGATTTTTAGGCACTTATTCCACAACTCAATTAACTCGTTCATATACTTATTTTGACAGCAAACACTTCCAAAAAACTTGGAAGCGTTTAGTTACTTTTGTTTCAACAGTTTCTGCTTCTTTATCCTTAATTCAAAATCTCAGTGCAAAGTTCGACAAAAAAACACACATGGCAAAATGTGTGTTTTTTTCTCTCCTTTTTAACTATTTTAATCATTTGACTTTCAATCCATTAGTATTTCATTTTCAAAATCAACAAGTTACGAAAATGTTTCGATTACAACTCTTTGAAAAGTAGTGTTTTATGATTTCACCGAGAAAACAAAATCAATTTTCGTAACTCCCCTAAATTCAAGGTCAAAAACTTTTTTAGCTATCTCAGATTATTTAGAATGATTATAAATAAGAAACCCTTTTTATCCTTATTTTTTCTTTCCAAAAACCGAGAAATGGACGTATCTCTTAGGGTTTGCCTTTAGGTCAATCATCAGACTATCAGCACTTTTCACAGTTGAGTTCAGATTATCGTAAAGATTGCGGTCGTTGAGCAAAAGTCCCAAAGTTGAGTTTTTATCGTTGAGTTTTTGGGTAAAATTATTGAACTCTGTAAGAGTAGAATTTAGCCTTGTCTGCATACCCACAATGTCCAGAGATTCTACCTTCTCGCCTGCCACCACCGCAACGTGGTCGAGTTTAGCCAAAGTAGCCGGCAGAGAAGCGGTCACCTGCCTTAGATTTGCCATGGTCTTATTGAGATTCTCTATAGTAGGCGCAATATCTTTAACAGCCGCTTTCAGGCTTGGGTCTGCCACCAGGTGGTTTATATTTGTCGAAATGGAGTCTAAGTTATCTACTACTCTGGCTATCTTAGGCATATATTCGCCAAGCTGAGTCATAAGATTTGCCTCTACTGCACTGGTAATAGTATCGCCAGAGGTCATGTTGTCGCCAGAATCGCCGAGCCTTATATCGATGATTTTTCCACCCATAAGTCCGTCGTCTTTCAGCATAAATACTGTACCTTTTGGCAACTTAATATCCTTATTGATAGAGACTTCTACTACAAAAGACTCTTGTTGCTTAAAATTGTATTTTATACTCCTCACCTGACCTACCTTGTAACCCTTGATATTCACGGCATTAGATACAGCCAACCCTCCAATATCTTCGTAAACAGCAAAATATCTATTCGTTGGTGTAAATATATTGATTCCCTTAAGGAAGTTTAGCATATAAAATGCAAGAGCAATAGCCAAAATAAACCAAAATCCAATTTTTACCTCTTTAGAAATTTTCATATCTAAATAATATTAAGTTACTTTTTACTAATTTGCAAAATTACGTTTTTTTTCGATATTGCCATCAATTAAAGGTTTTTTCTAACAAAAAACAGTTTTTTTTTAATCTTAATTAAACCTTAATATTTAATATTCGTCAAAACCATCGTTGTGTAAATAATAAAAGTAAGTAAATATGTTTAGAAAAACTGCTATTTTAGTGGCTTTCGCTATTGTGTTTTTTAGCGTAACCGCTCTGGGACAAACAACAACTACAACAATAAAAGGCAAAGTAACAGATATCAAGAGCAAAAAGCCTTTAGGCTTTGTATCTGTCTCTGTAAAAGCCAAAAACAGCAACTTTTTCGATGGCTCGCCAACAGACTATCAAGGCGATTATTCAGTGTCTAATATACCAGTAGACACGCTTGAAGTTACTGCATCACTGACAGGACACCAAGAGGTTAAGAAAACTATCTACAACGATGGCACAAAAGAGATCTTAATACTAGACTTTGCGCTATCAAGTGATGTTACAACACTTTCGGAAGTGGCTGTCTCGGCAATGAAGTCGCAGATGAGGTTTGAGTTGGACAAAAAGGTGTTTGACGTAGCCGCAAGCTCTGTGGTTGACGGTGCTACTGCCACCGACATCTTATCGGAAATTCCATCTATCAACGTAGAGACAGACGGCACAATCTCGTTGCGTGGCTCAGAGAGCGTAGTGATTTGGATTAACGGTAAGGAGTCTGGACTGACTGCTGAGAACCAATCTGAAATACTCGAACAGTTCCCTGCAGAGGCTATTCAGAGCGTAGAGGTTATCACAAACCCATCTGCTAAATATAGTCCTGAGGGAACGGCTGGCATCATCAACATTGTGCTGAAAGAGAATGCTCACAGAGGCTACTACGGCAGCGTGCAGGCAGGCATCAACACCAACCTCGGCTACAACCTCAATGGAAACATCAACTACGCAAGCGAAAAGGTTGACCTTATGGCAAGCCTCGGATATGCAAGTCATAGCAGATTCTCAAGCGAATCTGAATACCGCACTTTGCTAAACTCTACGAGAGACAGTATAGGTTTTTCTAACTCCGACAGAGAGAATACCCACCGCAGCCATCACCTCTTTGCTCGACTGGGAGCGACATTTCACGTTACTAAAAAAGATGACATTTCGCTTTTTGCTATGGGAATGTTAGGCAATGGCAAGCGAGGTTCTACGGTGCTTCAGTCGTCGAACTTCGATGCGTTCGATCACAGCACTCGCCTGACTGACACAAGGAATAGAATGCTTGGAGGTTCGGCTTCGCTGGGCTACAAACACACGTTTAAGAAAGACCACACCTTAGATATGACATTCGACTATAGCATTTGGAATAGAAATGGTAAGACTTGGTACACAGACGAGGAGTACTATACCCTACTCGACTCTGTAGGCGACTTCTACCAGTATCAGAGCAGCCTGATGCAAAACAACTCTTTTAACCTAAAGGCAGACTACGTCAATAAATTCAACGAAAACCATCGCTTCGAGGCGGGTTATCAGGGACGTTTCAACCGAGAGAATGCACCAACAAACACCTACGACGGCGAAACAAAAGATGAGATGGTGTTTGATACAAACCTAAGTAACACCTACGTGTACGACATCTACGTAAATGCCATCTACGCTACCTATGCAGCTAAGTTCGGGCGTTTCAACTTCCAAGCGGGTCTGCGTGGCGAACACACTCACACAGCGATGAGCTCTACGGGATATCCTACCACTACAAACGATTACTTCGATATATTCCCATCGCTATTTCTAAACTACGAGTTGCCAAAAGACAACCAGCTGCAACTCAACTACACTCGTCGCATAATGCGTCCGGGAGGCTGGCACATGAATCCATTCAAGCGAATTAACGACTCGAAAAACGTAAGCTATGGCAATCCGCTTATCAATCCAGAATATGCTAACGCAATAGAGCTAAACTATATAAAGACTTGGGCAAACCACATGTTTTCGCTATCGGGATACTTCCGTAATACCGACAACAAGATTCAGCGAATCTCGTTCCTCGACAACGGAGTAATGTACACCACCCCTGAAAACATAGCTAAAGACATCTCTACTGGAGCTGAGTTGGTATCGAAAAACAGAATTGCAAGATTTCTAAACCTTACCACTACGCTCAACCTCTTCTACTACCAGCTTGATAGCTTTTCATACAAAGTACCAAACACCTCGTATATAGTAAGTGGAGCGGGAAATAGTAGCTTTACTTGGAATGTAAGAATGAACGCTCAGGTGATGTTGCCTTGGGATATGTCGCTACAACTCTCTGGTGGCTACGTCGCACCACGAGTAACTGCTCAAGGAACTCGTAAGGGCATGTTCCGCCTCGGAGGAGGTCTGAAAAAGTCGTTCGGCGACTGGACATTCAACATCAATGCTCGCAACCTGTTAAGTCCGCTTCGCCATACATCTACCTATGAGGGAGAAAACTTCCGCCAGACCAGCTCACACTGGAGCGGCAGGGTAAACATAAACTTCTCGGTTACCTACGCCTTCGGAAACATCAAGAAAAACATGAGGCAACGTCAGCAGCAGCAAGACATACAGCCTGGCTCTGATATGGACGACCCACTAATGGGTGGTGAAATGTAAAAAACATTGTATTACTTTTTACTACTACAATAATAGATAATTTTATAACTTTGCAAATATATTTAAATTTAATAGGAGGATTTTTATGAAAATTCAAAACAAAATGATTGCTGAATTTTTCGGCACTTTCTGGCTGGTTCTTGGCGGTTGCGGAACAGCGATTTTCGCAGGTCATGCCGTTGGATTCTTTGGCGTCTCATTGGCTTTCGGTCTGACGGTGCTGACAATGGCTTACGGCATCGGACACATCTCTGGAGCACACCTAAACCCTGCGGTTTCGTTTGGTTGCTTTGTAAACGGCAGAATGTCTGCTAAAGAGATGATACTCTACTGGGTAGCTCAGTTTGTTGGTGCTACTGTGGCTGCGACTGTCATCTACTTCGTTTGGAACGCTACTGGCAACGCTGCTGGCGTATTTGCTGCGAACGGTTTTGGTGAGAGCTTTAAGGCTGTAGCTGGCGAAAACTACCACGCTGTAAGCATGGGTGGAGCATTCGTTATCGAGGCTGTGCTGACGTTTATATTCCTGCTTGTGATACTCGGTGCAACAGACGAGCGTGCAAACAATAAATTTGCAGGCGTGGCTATTGGTCTCTGCCTCACGCTGATACACCTTATCAGCATTCCGCTGACAAATACAAGCGTAAACCCTGCTCGCTCATTCAGCCAAGCTATATTCTCTAACGTAGAGGGTTGGTCTGCTTGGGGAGACCTATGGTTATTCATCGCTGCTCCTTTGGTAGGTGCTGCATTGGCAGGCGTGGTCTATAAACTTTACGCTGTAGAAAAAAGCAAATAAGCGGTTTTTAGGCTCTTAGATAAAACTTCAAAAAAAATCACTCGTCTCTTGTTTTCAAAGAGGCGGGTGTTTTTTTGATAATTTAGAAATTTAGGAATGTAGAAATTAACTGAATTCCTTTTTTATTGTCATTCCCGTGAAGGCGGACTTGACTTGAAAAGCCGTTAAGGAAAAAGCCGTAGGAAAATCCCCAAAAAGATATGAGACAAAACAATTACTTTTTTGTTATAAATCCCCCTGTGGCTACGCCACTTTCCCCCTTTGCTCAAAGGGGGATTAAGGGGGATTTTGTGTTTTTTGCAATAGTAAAAATTAGGCTCAAGATAACTGTAGATGATTTTTTTACTAACTTTGCTGGAAAATAATTCGTAGTACAAATGGCAAAACACAATATCTTAGGCGACAAAGGCGAGGATTTTGCCTGCAGATACCTCGAGGGGAAAGGCTTCGAAATCCTTTGCAGGAACTGGCGACACAAACGCCTTGAGGTGGATATTATTGCCAAGAAAGAGGACTTTCTGGTGGTGGTAGAGGTAAAGACCCGCTCAAGCAACGCCTTTGGCTATCCCGAAAGTTTTGTAGATAGGCAAAAGATGCAAAACCTCATCAACGCCGCTGCCGAGTATATGCGGCAGAACGGCTTAGAGTGCGGTGTGCGGTTTGATGTGGTGGCGCTTACGAAGCGAGCCTCAGGCTTCGAGGTCGAACACTTCGAGGACGCCTTCAACTCAACTCATGCGTTTGATTGGTAAGGGATTGAGTGTTGAATTTTTTTTTTATAACTTATGCTGTTTTTATAATGACATCTTTACGCCATTAATTTTCAACCAGCTTTCTTGCTCTCTAAAATCAGGCATCTTTTTGTCCAACTCATTCCAAAAGTCTGCAGAGTGATTTGGATATTTCAGATGAACCATTTCATGCATAATTATGTAGTCCAGCACTTTAACTGGTGCCATAACACACTTCCAATTAAAATTCAATCCGTTTTTTGCTGTACATGAAGCCCAACGATTTCCTAACTCCAATACTTTAATGTATGTTGGTTTTATAGAAAACCTATCTTCATAGACTTTTATTCTCTCTTTAATTTTCAACAGTGCTTTTTCTTTATAAAAGTC